>JALSLF010000424.1 GCA_026988445.1 Bacteroidales bacterium | reverse complement strand
GAGAGGAACATTCTGTTTTTGAGATTTATAAAAGCTATGAACAAGCTTTAAAAAACGACAGCTACAAAATTTTAATCACCTTAGATGAAAAAAATTGTGGAGTAAACTTGCAAGAACAGCTTTATAACTCTGAATTTAACGGACTAAACAGCTTACCAAAAGCAGCTGAAAAACCCGATTACAAAGAAAACTTTGCTTATTTTGCTGCTACAAAAAAAATAAACGGGAAACAAGTTTATATAGTAGGCTTTATTACAAAGTGGAAAATCCCGATGATTACTTTAGATATTATTGAAGTACAAGCAATGGATGCAGGACTGGTAACGCCAAAAAAAATAAATGAAAGTATTGATGCCGAAGGACATATTGCCATTTATGATATTCATTTCGATACCGGTTCGTCCAATATAAAGCCCGAATCGGCAGATGCTTTAAAAAATATTGCCGAGTATTTAAACAATCACAAAGACAAAAAATATCTTGTCGTTGGGCATACCGATAATACAGGTAGCTTTGAAACAAATTTAAAACTTTCGGAAGAACGAGCCAATGCTGTGATGAGTGAGTTAACAGGTAAATACGGTGTTAATCCGGCACAATTAAAAGCTTTTGGTGCGGGGCAAGCTGCTCCGGTAGCTACCAATGCAAACGAAGATGGGAAAAAACTTAACCGCAGGGTTGAAATTGTTATCATGTAAGTTTAAAATTCGCAGCTATATTCGTAACGAAAAGCCTTTGGTTTTGTAGAAGAAGATAGTTGCGGATTTAAGGTATTATAAAAAAGATAATGTAATAAGGTTGAAAACCGGTGAATTAATATCGTACTAAGCTTTGAACCCCAAAAATAAGTTTTTTGAAAAATATGAATAAAAAACCTTATCAAAAGTTTTAACTTTAGTAGAAAAAAATCCACAAAACACCAAACAAGCTTATTACCTTATTGAAAAAATTGACACTACAAACAAAATGATTATATGTACATTTCAAAATGAGCTGCAATACTCAAGCATACTAAATCAAAATTCCCAAACCGGATTTTCCATTATTTAACTTTTTCAGCAAATGCCAATATGTGTCCATCTAAATCAGAAATATATCCAACTTTATCTCCCCAATCTCTATTTTGTAATTTACTAATTTCTTTTCCTCCTAATTCTATCCCCCTTTTGATATATTCATTTGGATTTTCCACTTTCAAATAGAGTCCACATCTGGGTATTCCATTTCCCTTGTTTGGGTGAGGCAACTTGTTTGAGATAATTTTTGCAATTCCGTTTTCAGGCATTAAACCTAATTTTACATTCTTTGAAAGATTAAATTCCGTCATTCCGGGAACGTTCAGTGAGGGTTTTATTCTCAAAAGTTTTTCGTAAAAATCTTTACTTCTGTTTTGGTTATTGACATAAATTATAAACTCAAATTCATTCATAAGATTATTCTTTTTCATTTGCTCTAATGGCATACAAAAGTTTCATTAAACTTTAACACCTATCCGCTTTTTCCCATGATTTAGAGAACCGCCGTATACTGCCTGTCCCGAATGCTCGGGATACGGTGGTGTGAGAGGTGCACCGGCTAC
>JALSLF010000423.1 GCA_026988445.1 Bacteroidales bacterium | reverse complement strand
TCAAAAGCAATGGCTTTTACTTTTTTTTGCATCAGTGCATAAATTTGCTCCTTAGTTTGGGTAGAAAAATGCAAGGCAGATAAAAGCGTTTGATTATTATTGAGTAAATCAATATCTTTTTTTAAAAAAGGCGATATTTTAAGAATTAGTTCCGATTGAAAAATTTTTCTCCGGTTGTCAATAATTTCCGCACCGGCTTCGCTGTATTCCAAATCGGTGTAATTAGCTCCTTTTCCGGCACCCGATTGAATAAGTATTTTATGCCCTAATTTAGTCAATAACTGAACTGCCTGAGGTGTAAGCGCAATTCGCTTTTCATTTTCAGTTTCTTCTTTTGGAATTCCGATAAGCAATTGTTTGCTTTTTTTTCTTATTTCCAGCATTTCTTCTTGCGGAAACAGTTGCTTCTGCCTAAATGAAAAATCTGACGAATCATGAACATGAGCCATTTTAAAATATGTTTGCAGTCAAAATTACCCAAAGTTAAACTTTCCATAGATAATTTCAAACAAAATTTAAGCAAAATTGATTTAATTAGAAATATAACTTATTTCAACAACTCTATAATTTGTTTCTACAATATTAATTTCTAATTTAATATGTTTGTCGGGAAGTAAACTTTCTATTTTTTCGGGCCACTCAATCAAGCATAGTGAGTTACTGTAAAAATAATCTTCATAACCCAAATCATAGGCTTCTTCGAGATGATTTATCCGGTAAAAGTCAAAATGATAAATGCGTTCATCTTTCTGCGTTAAATATTCATTGATTAGCGCAAATGTAGGACTGCTTGTTATATCTCTCACACCCAATATTTTACAAATTTCTTTTATTAAGGTAGTTTTTCCGGCACCCATTTCGCCATAAAAAGCCAAACAATTATATTCTTGCATTTGTGCTTTAATATTTATTGAACGAACAATATTTTTAGCAACTTCGGGTAAATCATTTAAAGATTTTATAATAAATTCCTGAGTATTCATAAGTTTCCAAATATTACAATTAAACAGCTTTTGGTTTTAACACAATTAAAGGAATCAACATTTCTTCAAGCGAAACCCCTCCATGCTGAAAAGTATCCTTATAATATTTTACGTAGTAATTAAAATTATTGCGGTAAGCAAAAAAAGCTTTATTCATGGCAAAAATATACTTCGAGCTTAAAAAAGATTTAGGTAATTTTAAATCTTCGGGTGTACCCAAGTCTAAAACATCTTTTGGGGGATAGTTCAAATTTTTACCTTGTTTATAGCGCAAATTCGTAGTAACTTTTTTATCTCCGATAATTTTAATCGCATTATTAACACGAATAGTACCGTGATCGGTAGTAATTACTACTTTTACATCCTTATTGCTCAATGCTTTTAGTAAATCAAATAAAGATGAGTGTTCAAACCACGTTTGCGTAAGTGAACGATAAGCTGCTTCATCGTTAGCCAACTCCCTAATCATCTGCGACTCAGTACGTGCATGAGAAAGCATGTCCACAAAATTATAAACAATTACCGCCAGCTGATTTTCAAGTATTGTATTTATATTTTCTACCAGTTTTTCACCGGCTTTGTTGTTCATTACCTTATCATAATAAAATTTTT
>JALSLF010000422.1 GCA_026988445.1 Bacteroidales bacterium | reverse complement strand
GGACAATTGCACTGAAATTACTGCAAATATTTACTAAAGTAAATATTTTAAAAATGATTATTTTGGTTGGAACCTTTGCTTTGGCTATGGCTTTTGCCGGAAATGACCTTGTAAACTTTATTGGTGTTCCACTAGCAGGCTTAAAAGCTTACCAAGCATGGAGTTCAGGACAGGAAATGGCAGTATTGGCACAAAAGGTACATACCCCTACACTTTATTTATTAATTGCAGGTCTAATAATGATTATTACCTTATGGTTATCTAAAAAGGCTCGAAGTGTTACACAAACTTCTATTGATTTAAGTAAACAAGATGTAGGGCATGAACGTTTTGAATCTTCACCTTTTTCTAGATTTATTGTTCGCCAGTCAATAAAAATTTCTAATGCATTAAAATACATTACTCCTGAACCGCTACAAAAATCAGTTAGTAAAAGATTTGAAGTGCCACGAAAAGGAAATGATAATGATGCATCATTTGACTTAATAAGAGCAAGTGTAAATTTAGTAGTTGCCAGTATTCTAATTAGCTTTGCAACTTCCTTAAAATTGCCCTTATCCACAACCTATGTTACTTTTATGGTAGCAATGGGAACTTCATTAGCCGATGGTGCATGGGGTAGAGAAAGTGCTGTATATCGTGTTAATGGCGTAATTACGGTAATTACCGGATGGTTTTTTACGGCTTTTATCGCATTTTCTGTCGCGTTCTTAGTAGCACTTACTATTTATTATATAGGTTTTATAATGGTTCCAATATATCTGATTTTATCTGTATTTGTACTCATCAAATCCAAATCGATACACAAAGAACGAACAGAAGATGAAGATGATATTTTTACCGGAAATAATGCCAAGGAAGAAATAAATATTATGGAAGCTTGCTCTATTAATGTTACTAAAACTATAAATCAAGTTTCTGAAATTTACGGTAAAGCTGTAAAATTAGTAGCTGCAGGAGACAGAGTAGGTTTAAAGAAATTAAATAAAAAAGTAGAAAAAATTAATGAACGGGCAAAAGCATTAAAAGACGGTATAGAAGCAACCATTCATGAATTACAGGAAGATTCAATTGAAACAGGACACTATTATGTACAAGTTTTAGATTATTTAAGAGAAATTGCTCATGACATCTCATTTATTGTTCGTCCGGCTTATCAACATTTTGATAATCAACATTCCGGATTTAATGAAAAACAAATTGAAGAATTAAATAAATTAAAGGATTTATTACAAGATTTGCTTGACGAAATTTTGGATATTATTAATAATAATCATTTTGATGATATTGAAAAAGCTCTTGAATATCAACAAAATATTCTTACAGCAATCAATAAATTCAGAAAAAATCAAATAAAACGAATAAAAGATTCAGATGCAAGTACCAAAAATTCATTATTGTATCTTGGAATTCTTAACGAAACCAAAAATATGGTATTGCATATTGTTAATTTGTTAAAATCGCAAAGAGACTTTATTATCTATCAAAATTCATAAATTTTTATTCTCAAAATACTAAAAAGCTCTACTGTTAAGGTAGGGCTTTTTTATTTTA
>JALSLF010000421.1 GCA_026988445.1 Bacteroidales bacterium | reverse complement strand
TTTTATCAAAATTATCAGCCCACTGACAAAAAACTTAGCATACTCCGGTAAATAAAAAGCGGTAAACTACGTTAATTATTTGTAAATTTGAAGATTAATTAAAGAAACCGCTTATGAAAGCATTATTTTTTATCCCAATTATATTATTTCCGTTTATGATTACTGCCCAAAAAAATTCAGTAAAGAATATTAATAAGTTATCTTTTGAACTTTTAAAACAGATAAATAAAGCCGACGGAAATAAGAATGTTTTTATTTCTGCATATAGTATTTCTAATGCTATGGCAATGACCTACACCGGTGCAAAAGCTGAAACAAAAACCGAAATGGAAAATATTTTGTTTCCAAACAGTGAAAATACAATCGCCCAAGACTTAAAAGCTCTAAATGATGCTTTATCATTTAACAGAGCAATAGAACTTTACTCGGCAAATAATATTTGGATAAGGCAAAATATAGAGGTAAAAAAACGTTTTACAAAAAACTTAAAACTCAATTTTAATGCAGATATCGGCAAAGCAAATTTCAGCAATCCGGAAGGTGTTGAAAAAGCCCGAAACGATATTAATACATGGGTTGAAGAAAAAACAAAAAATAATATCAAAGACTTTCTTGCCAAAGGCATTTTGGACGAATCAACCGTAATTGTACTGGTAAATGCCGTTTATTATCACGCACAATGGAAAAATCGCTTTGAAGAAAAAAACACCTATCAAGATATTTTTCACACAATCGCCGGAAATGAAGTAAAAACGGACTATATGCGTTCGGTTTTAACAATTCCTTATTATAAAAATAATGAACTCGCAGCAGTAGAAATACCCTATGAAAACAATGAAGCATCATTTATTATTGTAATGCCTGATAATTTTGAGAATTTTGCCCATAAATTTGACGCACAATATTTTGAAAAAATCACCCAAAATTTTAATAATAAAAAAGTAAGCCTCACTATTCCAAAGTTTAAAGAAGAAAGTGAATATGAGCTTATTGAATATTTTAAAAATATGGGTATGAGCAAACTTTTTAGTAGTCAAGCGGATTTATCGGGTATTGCAGGCAGTAAAGATATCAAAATTAGCAATATAATACATAAAGCAATTATTGAAATTAACGAAAGCGGTACCGAAGCAAGTGCAGCTACCGCAGTAATTGGTTCGCGCTCGGTAGCCGGAAGTAATGATGTAGTAGTTTTTAAAGCCAACCGTCCGTTTTTTTATTTTATTAAAGAAAAATCAACCGGTGTATTGCTTTTTGCAGGTTGTTTTGTTGCAGCGGAGTAAAAATTATATGTATATTTGTATGATACAAAATGTTGATAAAATGAATATACAAGAAATTATAAATCAAACAGAAAAATTATCAGCAGAGGAACAGAAAAATCTATTAAATTATTTATTGATTAAATATCTTAATTCTGATGAAGATTTTTTTAAACAAATACTTCATAATCTTGAAAAAAAACAATTAAGTGGATTTAAAAAAAGAAAATTAGGATTTCTTGAAAATGTTGAATATTTTATTGCTGATGATTTTGATGCACCTTTAGACGATTTAAAAGATTACATGTAATTATGAATTACCTTATTGATACACATGTTCTATTGTGGGTAATGCTTAATCCTTCAAAATTATCAGATAAAGCAAAATCAATTATTAAAGATAGAAAAAACGGTATTTACATTAGTAAGATTTCATTGTGGGAAATTGCTATAAAAATAAAAATAGGAAAATTAGAAATCAATATGGATTTTAACAGAATGATAAAATCTATAATTGATAATGACATAGAAATATTAGATTTATCGACAGTACACATTACAGAAACTTTAAAGTTACCATTTCATCACAGAGACCCGTTTGACAGACTTTTGATTGCACAGGCAAAATTTGAAGATTTTATTTTTATAACAAAAGATGAAAAACTCAAAAAATATAAAATAAAAATTCTCTGGGGATAAATAACTAACTCAACTTTCACAAATTCATATTTCTGCCACTTATCCGCCAGTAGTCAGACAAGTTGCACGAATTACTATGCGTTTTTGTAAATACTAAAATTATTATTACTAATTTTCACCAAAATTGAGCGATTATTTACAAAAAGAAGCACCAATCTATTGAGATTAAAAAGTTTAGAAAAAGTAAGAATACCTCTATGTATTAGCGTCTTTTTTTGTTAATCTTTTTAACTCAATAGATTAGTGCTTTTTGAAGTAGATAATCGCTCAATTTAGGTTTTACAATATAATGTAGTTACGCATTTAAGCACAGGATATTATTTCACACCTTTGGTGCTACTGCTTAAAAAAATTAAATCAACAAAAACCTTATATTTTTGTTTCAGCCTTAGTAAAAAATTTGAACCATAAAAAGTTAAAAGCGGTACCCCTGACTTTATATACCAACACCAATTAAAAAACCGCCCTTAATTGTATGCCGCCATTATGTATAACAGATGCATTTTCATTTACCCTACCGGTATAATTAATTTGTAATTGAAATATTTTTGATAATTTTTTATTAAAAACCAAGCCCCAAAGTATATTTTTTCCGGGCAGTAAACCTGCTAACATTTCGTAAGCAAGCGGATTTAAAGCATCACTATTATAATTTATATTTACTAAACTAAAATTTGCCTGTAAATTACCACTTGATAATATGTTTTGATTATAGATTAATTTAATTTCGTTGATTAATGCACGTTCTGTTCCTAAAATATTTAACTTATCCGTGTATTGCCACGATAAATTTATAAACCAATTAATTTTATTTTGAAACTGAATAGCCGGACGATTTTCAATACTTTTTATTAAAAATGTTTTATCTTCAAAGAAATCGGAAATATTTTGCAAACTGCTATTTGCAAAGTCATTGTATAAAGTAATATGTTTTTGAACTTTATATCTTAATTTTATACGACTCAAATTCAAATTTTTAAACTCAAACCCTCCGCTTAATGGTGTTTTTTGTTTATTTTGATTAAAAACATAATCAATTTGCCATTTGCGGTTAAAAGTTTTAAAACTGAAAATATTGCGCAAATCAAAACTCAAGCTAATAACAGCCGGATTATCCTTTAAATCAGGAATATAATCATCGTGGTCTGCCTTTTGTAAAATACGAACGGCAAAACGATTAGAAAACCTGCTGATAAATTTTTTTAAGCCTTCGGATTTTGTCCAAATACGCCCGGGCATTAAAACAATGCTTTGATTTAATTGCGAGAGAAATATTTTTTGCCGTTCAGGCGATTGTAAAACAATACGTATATAATTTGCCTTATCTTGATATTTTGCATATTCAAACTCGTTAAGTTCCTTTATGTTGTTGCCGTTGTAGTCAATCCATGTAAACTGCCCCTGCCCTGCCGGAACTTCAATGTATTGATAATTTTTTATGCGTTCAAAACCAAAACCGGTTTCGTAAAAACTTGACCAAACAAAACTGCCTTTGAACAAATGCATCTGCAAGCTTCCCCTACCCGTTAGACTGTTTTCATCAGTAAGGGAATTACTTACTGTATCGCGATAGCTGATTTCACGGTAATTCAACCTGCCGCTTATACGAATGCCTTTTTGCAAATTAAAATTTAATCCGGTACTAAAATCCTTACTTTTATCTGATGTTTGCAAAGCATTATTTAAAGGCAATTTGTTTTCTCTGATTTTATAAGATGCAAAAAACCGATGCCGGACAGAATCGGCTTGTTTGATAAAAACTTCATACTCGGAAAAACGGAAACTGTTTAACATTAAACTATCGGTTAAATTATTGTACCACTGATTGTTTTCTGTGTATTGACTTGCACCAAGCATAAAAAATTTAAAATGTTTTGCCAATAAAACTTTGTGTCTTAAATATGAAGTATTATTTAAAGCGTCACCGGTTTCTAAATAGTTGATATTTGCATCTATTTCAAAACCTTTGCTTTGCAAATTACTGTTAAAAAAAGCTTTTTTACCCAAATAACTGTTTGCACCGCTTAAAATTTCAATACCCGAAGCTGCTGTTCCTAAATTTTTACGAAAAAATTGAATTTCCATTCCTCCACGCTGTTCTTGATACTTATTTGCAGTTTGTAAAATATTCCAATCGCGTTCAAACTCAACCGAGCGGTAATTATCTAAGGGTTTAAAATTTTTATCGGCAAATTGATATTTTAATCGCAAATTTAATTGAACAAAATCAGTATCCTGCCTTAATAAATGCTGTTTAAAAATAAACCTGCCGGCAAAACCGGCATCATCGCCTTTATCATGCAAAGAGTAGGTATTCAAATCAAAATTAGAAATCGCGGTTTCAACAAAAAAATTACTAAATTTACCAATTGAAAAATCGCCACCGGCAGTACCTAAAAGCTGTGTTTTTGGGGTAATAAGCAAAACAATAGGTTCATATTCTCCTTGCGGGATATTGTTTACAGGCGCTATCCATTCATAAACTTTTCCGTTTGCCAAAGAGCTTATTTGCCGGTAATTGCCTTTATTGGCTCCAACAAATGAAAATCCCAAACGGTAAACTGCCTTTTGCGGATTATAAGATTGCCGGTAAATTGAGTCGTAAGCCATTCCGTTAGCAAGTGTATCAATTAGTTCATACATAACATAATCCGGTGTGTAGCCGGTGCTGTCCACATTAGGGTAAAACGCATTTTGTATGCTGTCGCCGGTTTGCGATAAAAACTTTTGCACATCGTTTGAATAAAGTAAAGACAAAGGGTCGTTTTTATTATCAGAATGCCGGTAAAAATTTAGCCAAAATGTATTTTTTCCGTTCGATAGTTTATTGGTTTGATAAAAAACGTTTCGCGGATACAATTGCAGCGCATATTCAAACTCTATGGTAATGCGTTTATCCTTAGTGATTAATCGGTTTTGAGTAAAAGTAATTTCAGCAGTATTATAATCAATGATGTAGTCAAAATTTTGTCCGCGTTTCATTAATTCACCATCAATATATACTTTTTCGGTACCGGACAATATAATAATGTATTGCTCGTTTTCTGCACCTGTAAGACGATAAGGTCCTTGATTGCCTTCAATTCCGGTAAATTTAACTCGTTTGTATTTGCCTTTTGCCAAACCTGCACTAAAATCGGATTGTAAGCGGTAAGCTCCGGGTAATTTAAAACCGGAATATAATTTTATGCCTCTACTTTTTTTATCCAAAGTCATAAAATAACCTTGCGGTTTTTGTAGAAGAAAATCACCAAGAATAATTCCCGACTTTTTGGTAAAAAGTTGCACAAAAACATTATCAAATTCTTGAATTTGTTGGGTGTTTCCTTCGGGCTGAATGGGCAAATTATTGTCAGAAATAGCAGCAAGTATAGAAACCTCCTCATTTATCTTCCCAGAAAGTTGCAAGTTCAAGTTTGAAACAGTACTTAAATCGCGTTGATTACCAATTATAAAACCACGCGAAATGCTGCCATTCTTTTTTAATTCATCTTTAAAAAAATTATCTTGATTCACAGAATAAGTTTCCACACGGATTTTATTGCTTTGTTTCAGCTCATCAGGCAATATTAAAGGATTTGGACGCAGATTGTATGTTTTTGAGAAATTAAAAGGAAATACACGATAGCTGATTATCAGCTCTTGATTATAAAGCTTTGCTTTATCTTTAACTATTAGGCGTGCATGAGCATAGTCAATAATTAATAAACTGTCTTTTAACGGATTTAGAACTTTAGTTTGAATTTTTAAGCTTTGCGGAACAATGCTTAAAGTGTCTAAAACAAGGGTATCTGATAGTATTAAGATTTTTTTGTTGCGGATATTACTTAAATTTTGTTGTGCCGCAAGCAAATAAGCTTGCAGTATAAAAAAAAATAATATGCTCAAACGTTTAATCACATAGACAAAAGTAGAAAAGAAATTAATATCCAACATTAAATCCGCAGCTATCTTCTATAGCAAAGCCAAAACCATGCGTCATTATAGGGAATGCTCGTTTTTCGATACCAACATAGCTATGGGTTTAAGCTAAATTGAAAAATAATTAGGGCGGACGAACGGGCTTTCCGTTTCAAGTCCTCGTTTGTAATGCAGCAAAACTAATCCGGCAAAAGTAGCTTCCGTTGGTCGCTCTTTTGCCGCAAGTTTTGCAAAACATTACAATCTGCGGGCTTTCCACTGCAATCCCTGCCGCAAGCACAGCTCAACTCCCTTGCAACACTATACCTGTCAGTGTGCGCCGGCACCTGACAGCGTTTTAACCTATATTTAGCGATTATAAACAAAAAGAAGTGCCAAATATCCAGATTAAAAGATTAAAAAAGTAAGAAAACCTTCCGGTATTCGCATTTTTTTGTAAATATTCTAACTCAACAGATTGGTACTTATTAAAGAAGATAATCACTCAATTTAGGTATTAGTATAGGTGTAACTTAAAGTTATGTAGGCACAATTGGTTGCTTTTCCCCATTTTTTTCATAAATTAGCAAAGCAAATATTTCTAACAAAATATATACAATTTGTCTATATCCCCTTAACACAGGCAATACAGACGAAAAAACACTTGTCACTTTAAAACATATTGCGACAATTGTCGAAAAGGGAACAAAAACGAGAATAAATATATACAGACTTTGAAAATAATTTAAAGAACGACCACAACATTAATTAAAGAAGAAAAATAATGAAAACAAAAAATATTAAAACAATTGTTTTTGCGATAGCGGTAATGCTATTTGCACATAGTGCAGTGAATGCTTGCACAGGTATTAAGCTAAAAACCAAAGATGGTAAAACCGTTTCCGGTAGAACATTAGAATTTGGTATTGAAGTATCAACCTCACTTGTTGCCGTCCCTCAAAATTATCAATTTGTAGGAAACACAGATAATGGTAATGGTTTAAAGTATAAAACCAAATATTCAATGACCGGTATAATTACATTTTCAGATATGAATATTGCTGATGGTATGAATAGTGCGGGTTTGTCTTGCGGTGCATTCTATTTTCCAAACTTTGCGGAATACACACCATTAACAAAAGAAAATCAGAGTAAAGCCTTATCACCGCTTGATTTTAATAATTGGGTTTTGGCTCAATTTGCAACGGTTGAAGAAGTAAAAACAGCAATTGAAAACGAAGAGATTGTAATTGTTCCAACCGTATTGGAAGGCTGGGGAGCTACAGCACCACCCTTCCATTATGTTGTTTACGATAAATCAGGAAAAAGTATTGTAATTGAGCCTATTAAAGGTAAATTAGTTGTATATGATAATCCCATTGGTGTTATGACAAACGCTCCAACTTTTGATTGGCATATGATTAATCTAAGAAACTACACAAACCTAAAAACAGAAAATGCAGGTTCAATGACTATTGAAGGCATAACATTTAAACAATTAGGACAAGGATCCGGAATGAATGGAATACCGGGCGATTTTACACCGCCTTCACGTTTTGTAAGAGCAACTGCCTTTATCGTAACAGCACTTCCTGCTGAAACCACATTTGATGCAATTAAAGATGTATTCCATATTTTAAACAACTTTGATATTCCAAAAGGTTTTTCGCGAGAAGTAGTTAAAGGGAAAATATATGCAGATTATACGCAGTTAACATGTGCGAGAGACCCTCAAACTTTAAAGTATTACTACAAAACCTATGACAATCAAACCGTGAAAGAATTTGATTTAAGTTCTTTCAACGGAAACACAAAAGAAATTCTTATTATAAATACAAATGAAGGGAAACAAACATTCGAGATTGTAAATAAAAAAATGAAACCCTTGAAGGATTATACCAAAACAAAATAAAATTGCTGATGATATATGAAAAACGATTGCCAAACGTGTAGAGGGCTGACTACAGAATGATAGCCGGTTTACCTCCACACCGTCATACCCAGACCATCCGGGACAGGCTGTATGCGGCAACTCTCTAAATCATTGTAAATTATAATGCCCGCACGCTTCCTGCGGCAGGGATTGAAGCGGTAGCTCCCGATGGTGAAAAATATACAAAACCAAAAGGGAAAGAGCGAGCAACCTAAGCTCCTTTGCCTTTTAGGTTTTGTTATTTTTTATTATCGGGACTACAAGCGGAAAGCCCGTAGCCGCCCAAATATTTATTTTATAAATTGGATGGTTAAAGGATATTTCCAAATTTCACCATCGTTGGCTTTTATTGCTCCGATGATTGGGAAAACCAAGGCTAAAAGACCGGCAGCAATTAATCCGATAAACCCAATGGCGATTATCATTAATATTGACGATGCAATAATATAAATAGTAAGGCTAATCAGCCAATTGGTTATGTATTTGCCTTGTTCATCAATACGTTCATTATTCTCTTTATTGGTTACCCACATAATAATTGGTAAGGCAAAACCGGCTCCCGGAACAATCCATCCGGCAAATTGACTTAGATGCATGAGTAATAAAAAACTTTTTTCGTTCATTCCCCAATACTGATTTTCATTAGCTTCCATATTAAAATAAAATTTTAGAGTTAGTACTAAAGCAAAGGTATCGTTTTGAAACAAGATTTCAAAAAAACAGAGGAAAATTTGGATTAATCGACTGTTTTTGTTGATATAATATCTTGTATCGCCATTATCATGGCTTTTTGCTGTTGTGTATGTCCTTTTTGAGCCTCTACATTTATATACTTAATACCTTTTGTTCCGCAATATACCGATAAAGAACCATCATCGGTAACCTTGGCGTTATCTTGTAAGAGCACATTGTAGCCTTTTTTGCTTATTTTTTTGTAAAAATCATCTTGGGTTACATAGAAAAAATCATCGGGGTCTTGTTGCGGGCTGATGTAAACTTTGGCTGCATCGGCAGCATATTCACCGTTTTCAGAATAAGATAGAATTGAATAATTATCGGGGGTATTATTATGTAGTGCAATAATTATATCGGCATTTTGCAATAATGTGTCGGTAATATACCTGGCAAATTTTTCAACAGCACTATCTGCCTGTGGTGTATAACGGCTGTATCGCTCTAAAGTAGCTTTTCTTCCGGCTGGTGTATAAATACGGTTCGGGTCGAATTTATATATTGCCGTATCCATATTAAAACTGATTAAACGTTCGCCTGATGCTTTTATTTCAATAAGCTTTCCGCTGATTTTGTTTAAAACACTTATTGCAGCTTCTACTGCAGTATTTTCATCATCGTGCATATTAAAATAAATGCTTTTATCGGTACTTGTGGTATATGTTTTAAAAATTATTGTGCGATTACCAAGTTTATAAGAAGCTGTATTTTCTTTAATTATTGTATCTGCTTTTTCTTCTTTTGTTTTATTGGTGCAGGAGTATGATAATTGTAAAAGAAAAAGGATTAAAGCAATAGTGTAGGATTTGATATTCATGAGTGTGATTTTTTATAATTATGCTTACAAAATAAATAAATAAAAGTATTAAATTCGTAAAGAAATAAGCCTTAAAGAAAAAAATAATAATTTTGTCGAATTATTAAGAGAATATTTATATTTTTGCAGCGATAAAAACGGTCACGTGGCCGAGTGGCTAGGCTCCGGTCTGCAAAACCGGCTACAGCGGTTCGAATCCGCTCGTGACCTCTGATAATTAAAGAGTTGCAAACTATGCAGCTCTTTTTTTTATAGAAACCTTATTCGCTTTGTCAAGCATTCTTTTAAAACCGAATAAATAATTAATTTCGCATTTAATTCTAAAAATTAATTATTAGGAATACCCATATTTATCCATTGTTCTATTTTCAGTATCGTACAATCCGGAAGTTTTGCAGCACCTTGCGGCATAGCAATTCCTCCGGGTTCTTGCTTAATATTTCTAAGCAAGTTACCATTATCAACTACTCTTTGAATATTCGTAAAATTTGATAAATCAAGATTACCGTAAGTAACATTATCATAATGACAAGCATAACAATTTGTCTGAAATATTGGCTG
>JALSLF010000420.1 GCA_026988445.1 Bacteroidales bacterium | reverse complement strand
TTGAATAATTAACTTGCATGAGCCTACTCTGAATATACAATCTGCCGGAAGGCTGACAAGCTATGTTAATAATCTAATATACCAATATACTAAATTCCAATCCGCCAAAAGTCGGACAAGTTATGCAAATTTATCAAAGAAAACGTAGAAGTTTACTCAACTCACAGAGTTGAGCTACTGGTGTGCAAAAAATTGTCAATAAGTACTTAATAAAAACAAGTATATTGTTTCAATTATTGTATATTTTTGCTTTTTGAGAAACTTGTTCGTTATTTAGCGGATTGAATTTTAAATAAGTCAATGAATTTAAACTCTTTACAATTAGTTAATTATCGTAATTTTGAGGATTTGCAATTAGATTTTTCCGAAAAAATTAACTGTTTTATTGGAAATAACGGGGTGGGTAAAACCAATATTTTAGATGCTATCTACAATTTATCGTTCACAAAAAGTTGGCTAAACCCTTTGGATACTCAAAATATTCGTTATAATCAGGATTTTTTTTTGATAAAAGGGAAATATCGCTTTGAGCAAGACGAAATAGAAATTTCTTGCGGATTGAAACGCGGAAAAAAGAAAAGTTTTAAACGTAATGGTAAAGAATATAAAAAACTATCCGAACACATCGGACTTATTCCATTGGTTAGCATCTCACCCTACGACAGTAATTTAATTCTTGGCGGTAGCGATGAGCGAAGAAAATTCATTGACAGCGTTATTTCGCAATTTGATAAAGAATATTTACTGGCTTTATTGAAATATAACCGGATATTGACACAGCGTAACCGCTTATTGAAACAATTTGCAGAGCAAAGAATATTTGATAAAGACAGTCTGGATGTATGGAATATGCAACTAATTGAGTACGGCATCGTTATCTACGATAAAAGAAAAAAATTCTTAAATGATTTAAGCCCTATTTTTCAAAAATATTACAATTTTATTTCGGAAGAAAAAGAGCCGGTGCAATTAAGCTACCGCTCACAATTAATTGAGAATTTTGAAGATTTACTGGAACAGAATATCGAAAAAGACCGAGTACTGCAATATACCGGCGTGGGTATTCATAAAGATGAGTTGATTTTTAAGCTAAAAGAACATACTTTAAAGAAAAATGCATCGCAGGGACAACAAAAAACCTATTTAATAGCTCTGAAGCTTGCTCAATTTGACTATATTAAGCAAATAAGCAGTATAAAACCCATTCTTCTTTTTGATGATATTTTTGATAAATTGGACCGTTTGCGAGTGGAGCAAATCATAAAATTAGTTGCCGATAAGCATTTTGGACAAATTTTTATTACCGATACCAATCAAGAACGTTTGGATAAAATTTTAAATAAAATTAAAATTAATTACAAACTTTTTAAAATTAATGATGAAATAAGTGAAACGGGAAAAAGTTTTACGGAGTAAATGTTTGAATTTAGATAAGTTGCGGTAGGTGGCTGGTTACTGGTGGCTGGTGGCTGGTAGCTGGTTACTAAAGGCAAATATTGAGTCCATAAGAGGCTTTGTACTTAAAGGCAAAACGTTCAAATGTCCTTTCGGACGATTTGAAGTTTAATAAACTTTTAAACGTCCGTAAGGACTTTAAAACGTTT
>JALSLF010000419.1 GCA_026988445.1 Bacteroidales bacterium | reverse complement strand
ACAAAAGGTTTGCAACGAAAAGTCCGGCAAAGAAAAAATGCACCTTTGGTAAACTTAATAATCTAAAACATTTTTACAGCAACCATATATATAACTAATTACAGTCCTATATGCGATAAATTGATAAGTTTATGAATTAATCAGATTAGCTTAAAATCAATATAAATTCACGTGTACGCACTTTTTTTCGTAATTTTGCAGCAAACTTATAAGCAAGATATTTTCATGGAAAAGAAAAACACAGGTAAAAAAGAATACAAAAGCGATAAAAAACGAAAATTTTCAAATCGCAGCCTCCAAAAAACAACTAAACCAACACATAAAAAAAAGTTTAAAGGAAAACAAAAACCCGAAATTGTAGAGGAAGAACTATTTCGTTTAAATAAATACATTGCGATGTCGGGTATATGTGCCCGTCGCGAAGCTGATGAACTTATAAAAAAAGGATTGGTAAAAGTAAACGGGAAGCCTGTTAATGAGATGGGCATAAAAGTAAAAATCACCGATAAAGTAGAAGTAAATGGAAAATTAATTAGTCCCGAAAAAAAAGTTTATATACTGATAAATAAGCCTAAAGATTATATTTCAACCGTTGACGATCCTCATGCCGAAAAAACAGTTATTGATTTAATAAAAAATGCCACCAAAGAGCGTGTTTATCCGGTTGGAAGGCTTGACAGAAACACCACAGGTGTTCTACTTTTAACCAATGATGGTGATTTAACCAAAAAACTCACACATCCAAGCACTAATAAAAAGAAAATTTACCGGGTAACACTTAACAAAGCGGTAAGCAAATCCGATATGGAAAAAATTGCCGAAGGTTTTGAGCTTGATGATGGTTTTATTAAAGCCGATGCCATTAGTTATATTGAAGACCGTAAAAAAGAAGTAGGTATTGAACTACATTCCGGTAAAAATCGAATTGTACGCAGAATTTTTGAACATTTGGATTATAAGGTTGTTAAACTAGACAGGGTATATTTTGCCGGATTAACCAAGAAAAACCTCAGCCGCGGAAAATGGCGCTTTTTAAGCGAAAGAGAAGTATCTATGCTAAAAATGGGGGCTTATGAATGAGTGAATGTGTGAATGAAAGAATGAAAGAATGAAAGAATGAAAGAATGAGTGAATGAAACAATCCGAAAAAGGTCGTACAAGTTTTAAGAGTGCAACAATATAAAATCATCTTTTTTATACCGGCAAACAATTTTTGTAATGAATACAAAATACCTTGATTTTATTCAAAAAAACTATGATTTCCCTCAAAAAGAGTTTCGTTTAAATGCGCAAAACACACTCCTTTTTCATGATATTGATTTAATGCAATTAATAAAAGAATACGGCACTCCTTTGCGTTTTACCTATTTGCCTGCTATTGCACAAAATATTCATCGCGCAAAGCAATGGTTTAAAAATGCCATGCTAAAACATAATTATCAAGCAAACTATCATTATGCTTATTGTACTAAAAGTGCTCATTTTAAACATATTTTACATGAAGTATTAAAACACGACACACATATAGAAAGCTCTTCGGCTTTTGATATAAACATCATACAAAACTTAAAAAAAGAAGGAAAAATTAATGAAGATACCTTTATTATCTGCAACGGATTTAAACGTAATCAATACATCCTTAACATTCAAGAATTTATAAACTCAGGACATAAAAACTGTATTCCTGTTATTGATAATTTTAAAGAATTACAACTTTTACAATCCGGCATAAAGCCCGATTTTAATATAGGTATTCGTATTGCAGGCGAGGAAGAACCTAATTTTGAGTTTTATACCAGCAGGCTGGGAATAGGCTACCGCGATATAATACCTTTTTACCTGAATAAAGTAAAAAACAACAAGCAAGTGCACTTAAAAATGCTGCATTTTTTTATAGATAGCGGAATAAAAGACAGTATTCATTATTGGAATGAGTTGGATAAATGTTTGAATATCTATGTTGAATTAAAAAAACAATGTGCAGAGCTTGATAGTTTAAATATTGGGGGAGGTTTTCCGATAAAAGACAGTTTGGCTTTTAACTACGATTATCAATATATAGCTGATGAAATTATTCGTAGAATAAAATCAGCTTGCGATATGGCAAATGTTGCCTATCCTGATATTTTTACCGAATTTGGTAGTTTCACCGTAGGTGAAGCCGGAGGAAATATTTATGAGGTACTTTATCAAAAGCAACAAAACGACCGTGAAAAATGGTTAATGATTAATTCATCATTCATTACCACACTACCTGATTCTTGGGCAATTAAAAAACGTTTTGTTATGCTCCCCGTAAATCATTGGAACAAACCCTATGAACGTGTTTTATTAGGCGGACTTACCTGCGACAGCGATGATTATTACAATATGGAACGCAATATAGACGGCGTTTATCTACCCAAGTATGATAAAGATAAGCCTTTGTATATCGGATTTTTCAATACAGGTGCTTATCAGGAAAGCATTGGCGGATACGGAGGCTTACAGCATTGCCTGATACCGCAACCACGTCATATTGTTATCGATAAAGATAAAAACGGCAAACACCATACACAAATCTTTCGAGAAGCGCAATCACATAGTGATTTTTTAAAAATTTTAGGATATTAATACTAGTTTACAAACTTAAAATTTACGGTACTACTGCAAATTTAGTGGGTAATGAGCTATATTATTTTGTTTGATTAACAGGTTGAATGTTAGATGCCGGATGTTGGAAGTAAACAAACTTCAGACATCTGACTTCAAACACCCAACACAAATAGTACTATAAAAACACATTATTAAAATTCATTTTTTACTGTTTCCACTAAATTCGCAGTAATTCCAAATAAAATAAGTTTAGACTAATTATAAATTGCTTATTTCAAAACAGATTAATACGCTGGTAACTAACAGTATATTTGCGATATGCACAAATTAACATATCCAACATATTGTATTTTTTCATATATTAATCGGTCTAAAACGGTATAATTATGGAAAAATCGAAGAAAATTACAGATCAAACAAGAAGAAAGTTTATCAAACAAGTTGCCATTGGCGGCGGACTAACCATTGCACTTGGTAATTTAAGTTTTACTTTTATTTCAGATGAAAAAAATCCATTATTAAAGAAAAAAGTAATAATTTGTGATTTTAGTATCTGCGCCGGTTGTAAAACTTGTGAAATTTCATGCTCGGCATATAATTTTAAAAATCTTGCAGGAAAACAAACCTTTGGTTTGGTAAACCCCAAACACACAAACATTAAAGTGCACCAATTTAATCCGGCATTGGACATTCCCGCTACTTGCGCAGGATGCCCTGATACACCTTGCGTAAATGCCTGCCCGATTACCATTAACCAAGAAACCGGAGAAAAAGCACTCTATGTAAAAGAAGGAACTATGGCAATAGCCGTACATGAGGATAAATGTATAGGCTGCGGATTATGTGCCAAGGCTTGTGAAACCGAAAGAGTTGGAGTAATAAGAAGAAATAAAGAAACCGGAAAACCCGAAGGTTTATGTACTTATTGCGATGGGGACCCTTCCTGTGTTAAAAACTGTCCTTACGGTGCTTTATCTTATGTAACGGTTGATACGGAATATGAGTTTTTTGGAAAATCACCCGAAGAAATTGCTAAAATATTAACAGAAAGGTTTTATGGGGTTTAATTCCGAATACGTCATTAAACTATTGTAAAAACTAAATTTTAAAATGATAAAAATGGAAAATAATTTTGGAACAATACTCGATATAAATCTAACCACAAGAAAGATACAAAAAATAAAATTAGCTCCCGAAGACATTAAAAACTTTATGGGCGGGCGCGGGTTAGGAATGAAAATTCTTTACGACCGCATAAAACCCGGACAAAATCCTTTTGCCGAAGATACTCCCTTAATTTTTATGCCCGGAACTTTTTCGGGTTTACCCATACCATCGGCTTCAAGAACATGCATCGTTACAAAATCACCACACACTTCGCCTAAAAAAGCAAAATACGAACATTCATCAACGGTTTCGTATTCAAACATGGGTGGATTTATTGGTCCTGAGATAAAATTTGCAGGATATGAAGGCATTGTGGTAACAGGGAAATCACCTTTTCCGGTGTATCTGAAAATTGAAGATGACAATGTGGAAATTGTTGATGCAGGAAAATTTTGGGGTATGCCCACCGATGAATTTGATAAAGAATTTGACAAAGAACTAAAACATGAGTTTCAAACTTGTTATATAGGGAAAGCCGGTGAAAATCAAGTTTCGTATGCATGCATTATCAGCAAAGCATCTAAAACCGCAGGACGTGCCGGAACAGGTGCCGTAATGGGTTCTAAGAACCTTAAAGCAATTGCCGTGCGCGGAACTAAAATGCCTAATGTGGCAAACCCTGAAAAATTCATGAAATTAATTGATGATGCACGAATATTTTTCAAAGACCGCACACAAACACAATGGTGGCGAGATTATGGTACTGCCGGTGCACTCAAACCATCCAGCGATGCCGGTTCTATGGCTGTTAAAAATTATCGGGAAGGCACTTTTCCCGATATAGTAAATTACGATGCAGAAACAGCAAGGCAAAAAATTTGGAAACGTAATTATGCGTGTTACACCTGCCATTTGTCGTGCAAAAAAAGCGGTGTGGTAAGCGAAGGAAGATTTAAAGGCACCATTGTGCATGATTCACCCGAATATGAAACAGGAACAATGCTTGGTGCAAATTTGCTTCTGACAAATATTAACGATGTAATGAAAGCCATTTATGATGGTGATAATTACGGATTAGACATAATTTCCTTAGGCAATACCATCGGCTTTTTAATTGAAGCAAAAGAAAAAAATTTGATAGATAAAGATTTTTTAGATGGCATAGACCTTAAATGGAACGATATTGATAGTGTGTTAGCTTTAATAGAAAAAATTGCCAAACGCGAAGGTATTGGAGAACTTGCATCAAAAGGAGTTAAAGTATTATCAGAAAAAATCGGAAAAGGCTCGGATGAATTTGCCATGCACGTTAAAGGACATGAGTTAGCCGCTTGGAATGTACACGTAAATTCAGGCACCGGAATTAGTTATGCAACTGCCAATAGAGGCGCTTGCCACCTGAACGGAAAAAATGTAGAAGGACAAAACGGAAATGCATTAAAAGACTCCCTTGCTATTTGCTTTTTTGCCACAGGCTGGGGTGGGTACGATGAACAACAATTGGTTGATTTTGTTAATGCAATTACCGGTTCAAATTGGACAAAAGAAGATTTTTTTAAAACCGGTGAGCGTATTTTTAATTTAGAAAAGATGCTGAATTACCGCGAGGGCTTTACAGCAAAAGATGATGTTTTGCCGGAACGCTTTTTTAAAGAGCCTTTAACGGTTGGTGAAAAAAAAGGTGCTGTTTTGAACCGTAAAGAATGGGAACAAAAAATGAAGGATTATTATACAGAACGCGGCTGGGATATTAAAACATCGAAACCTAAAGATGAAACTTTGAAAAAACTAAACTTAGACTTTTTAGTATAGATATAAGGGGCTTTATCAAAGATAAAGCCCTTTTCTGTTACTTTTTATCCGTAATATCAACCGGTTCTACACGATATCCGATTTTTCGTAATAGTAAAATTAAGCCATCATCACCCGCCAAATGACCGGCACCCACAGCAATAAAACAAGGGTATTGTTTTATTTTTTCTTCAATTAAGGAAAGCCAGTACTTATTTCGATTATTGATTAAACGTGCCGAGTACTTTTGAATTAATTTTTCATCATTCGTTAAATCATGTAATTTATTTATTTTTTGAGATTTATAAATTTCAAGCATTTCGTAATATCCTTTCATTACATCCGTTTCATAATTAGAACTATCGATAAGCAAGTTAATCTGCTCTTGGATTGGAATGCTGTTAATAATATCCATTTGCTCTTGCAAGCTTTCCAAACCGGAAATATTCATTTTATTTTGCTTTGCCAATTTTTGAAAATACATTTCGTAAGAAACAGGGTGCTCCAACTTTTCCTGCAAAATTAACGAAAAAGAAAACAGAGGCTTTATTTTTGGTAATAAAAACATATTTAAAGCACTTACTTTCAGGCTGTCTTTCAAATAAATCATGTATTTATCATAATCTTTTTTTTCCATATAGTTTGATAATGATTTACCTTCGGGCAGCATCATATTCTGCATCATTTGCAACTGTATTTCCGGCGAAATATCCATATCTGTTTCCATAATCAATTCTTTTGTCGATGTAAATATTTCTTTCATTTTTTCATTAAAGAAAAAATCAGATTGAGGTACAACATGAATAGTTCCAAAAATATAAGAGGCTTTTTTGACATCTTTACCGGTAATTTTCCACAGTAAAGCATTTTCAACGCTATCTTTTTGGGCAAAAAGAATAAGCGGATTCAATAAAATCAGAATAAACAAAAACTTTTGCTTCATTTTTTAAATTTTAAGAATTCTTGGTAAATATATATATTTACCGCAACAAATAAATTTTTAATCATGCAAATACGAAAAGGAAATATTAAAGACGCAGAAATCATTATTGATTTTCAGCAAAAAATGGCAAAAGAAACTGAAGATTTGAAACTGGATAATAATACAATTACCCAAGGGGTACATGCTGTATTTGAAGATGCATCAAAAGGGACGTATTATGTTGCCGAAGATGACGGAAAAGTTATTGCCTCATTGATGACTACTTACGAGTGGAGCGATTGGCGAAACGGGTGTGTGCTATGGATTCAATCGGTATATGTGTTGCCTGAATACCGTCAAAAAGGTGTTTATAAACAAATGTATGAGTATCTTAAACAAATGGTCATTAAATCGGATAAATACCTTGGTCTTAGATTATATGTTGATTTAACTAACGAAAGAGCCCAAAAAGTGTACACAAAATTAGGAATGAACGGTGAACATTATAAACTCTTTGAGTGGTTTAAATAATTCATTGCTTTATTAAACCCTTAGGTACTACTGCAAATTTAGAGGATAATGAGCTATATTGTTTTGTTTGATTAACAGGCATGATGTTAGTAGCCGGATGTCCGGTGTAAACAAACTTCCTGCATCTGACTTCTTGCATCCAACCCAAATATTTCTATAAAACACATTACTAAAATTGATTTTTTATTGTTTCCACAAGTTCGTAGTAATACCAACCTTTATAGACTACTAATTATACGTGCCAGACAGGTTT
>JALSLF010000418.1 GCA_026988445.1 Bacteroidales bacterium | reverse complement strand
ACCGCAGCGCTTTATTTACGAAAAAACTTAAATAAATCGCACCAAGTGGTAATGATTAGCCCGAACAGTAATTACCAATGGGTACCATCAAACATATGGGTGGGCTTGGGACTGATGAGTCCTGAGCAGGTTAAATTTAAACTTGCCCCTGTTTATAAAAAAACAGGAATTGATTATAAACAAGCCCTAGCAGTTTCTATACACCCCGAAGGAGATGCGAGCCACCTTAATCCTTTTGTAAAGATTAAATATGTTTCGGAAGATAAAAAGGACACGGAAGAAATTGTAGAATATGATTATTTAATAAACGGAACAGGTCCGAAACTGAATTTTGCAGCCACCGAAGGTTTAGGCCCCGGTAAGTTCACCAACTCGGTTTGCACCTACGATCATGCTGCCGAAGCGTGGAATAATCTGAAAAAATCCATTGAAAAAATGGAAGCCGGAGAAAAACAAACGTTTTTAATCGGTACCGGACATCCTATGGCTACATGTCAAGGAGCAGCCTTTGAATATGCTTTAAACATCGCTTTTGAAATTACCAAAAGAAAATTGAATCACCTTGCTGATATTTGGTGGATTTCAAACGAATACGAATTAGGTGATTTTGGTATGGGCGGTGCTTATGTAAAAAGAGGAGGATACATAACACCTACCAAGATATTTACCGAATCAGTATTTAAAGAATATGGAATAAGATGGATAAAGCGTGCCGGTGTTTATAAAATAGAAGAAGGAGTAGCACATTACGAAACCTTAGACGGAGAATATAAAAGCAAAGAATTTGATTTTGCCATGCTTATACCCGGATTTGCCGGTGCAGGTATGAAAGCCTATGATAAAAGCGGCGAAGACATCACATCTAAGGTATTTGCTGCCAACGGCATGATGAAAGTTGATGCCGATTATACTCCAAAACCTTATGAAGAATGGTCGGCTAAGGATTGGCCTGTAATCTATCAAAATCCTGATTATGATAATTTGTATGCATCGGGTATTGCATTTGCTCCGCCGCACACTATGTCTAAACCCATGAAAAGTAAAAACGGAACGGCTATTACCCCTACTCCACCGCGCACAGGTATGCCTTCGGGAGTTATTGGTAAAGTGGTTGCTCAAAATATAATTCACCGTATTAAAACCGGCAAAAACGAACACCCGCACAAAGCATCAATGGCTAAAATGGGGGCTGCATGTATTGTATCAGCCGGTTATGGAATACGACATGGTCAAGCCGCAGTGATGACTGTTTTCCCGATTGTTCCCGATTGGGAAAAATACCCGAAATGGGGAAGAAATATCCGGCACACGGTAGGCGAAATAGGACTTGCAGGACATTGGATGAAACTATTTATGCATTATATGTTTTTATATAAAGCAAAGGCTAAACCGTTTTGGTGGCTAATTCCTGAATAATTTATAATACCTTAAATCTCATTAGCTAACTCTAAAAAATTAATAAAATGATAACTAAAAGTAAAGAAAAAAACATCCCTTATAGTAATATGTCTTACGCCACGGAACCAACTCGAATGACCAAGTTTTGGCGTAGATGTTTCATCAAACAAATAATTCGTTTTTTTGTTTTAAACCTGAGAATTATGCGTATTGTTGTAGGCGGACACTCGTAAAATCAATACCATTAAATATTTTGATTTATAGTAGAGAAATGTTATTAACTTACCCGCCTGTTTACGGGTAAGTTAATAACATTACAATAAAACAATACTTTTCGGGAAAAATTATTCCCTGAGCTATTCATATAAAGCCAAACGATTCTTGAGCTTATTAATTTCTTCCTGCATTTGATTTATGCGTTCTAAAAGATGACTAATCACATCAATTCCCTCAGGATTGATATTCAAATCAAAGCGTAGATGAACAATGCGCTCCAAGTCTTTAATACGGTGTTTGTAAATATATTTTTCGTTTTCGTAATCAATTAGTTCAATTAGTTCAAAATTACTGAGTTCATCAACAAAAGTATCAGGAACGTCGTATAACGAACAAAATTGATGTATCGAAATAATGTCTTTTGTACTCATTTTACTTTCTTAATTTAGCCAGTTCCTTAAATAATGCTTTTTCTTTTTCTGTGAGATTGGTCGGAATTTTCACATTGTACGTTACATATAAATCGCCAAATACTCCTTTCTGTTTATAAACAGGAAAACCTTTTCCGCGAAGTTTTACTTTAGTACCGTTTTGAGTTTCGGGCTTTACTTTTAGCTTAACCTTTCCGTCCATTGTATTTATCATAATATCACCACCCAAAACCGCTTTATATAAATCTAAATCAACATTTAAGTATAAGTTATTTTTATCCCTTTTAAAAGGAGTATCGTTAATGATATTAAATTTTATATACAAATCACCTTTGGGTCCTCCGTTCACACCTTCACCTCCGTATCCTTTAATTTTGATTTCCTGACCATTTTCCACACCCGCAGGAATGGTTAAACGTATTTTTTTACCGTTTACATTTATTGTGTGTTTTTGAGTTTTAAAAACATCCGATAAATTTAATTGTAACTCGGCATGAAAATCTTGCCCGCGAAATTTCACATTCCTGCCACCACCGGAAAATCCTCCACCGGAAAACCCACCGCCAAACATTGATGAAAAGAAGTCGGAAAAATCATCATCGGTAAATCCTCCTGAATAATACTGCTGACCGCCGGCATGTTGATATTGTTTTTGATGCTGTTGAGCTTTTTCATATTCTTCGGCATGTTTCCAATGCTCCCCGTATTTATCATATTTTTTACGATTTTCAGGATTACCGAGCACTTCATTTGCCTCATTAATCTCTTTAAATTTCTTTTCGGCTTCTTTATCGTTTGGATTTACATCAGGATGGTATTTACGAGCCAATTTGCGATATGCTTTTTTAATTTCCGCATCGCTGGCATTTTTACTAACTCCTAATATTTTATAATAATCTTTAAATTTCATTCGCACTCCTTATTTTTAGAACCGGTTAAGAATATGTTTTTCTTATCTTTTCCTTTTATATTCATAATCTTTACGTTCCAGCTCATATTGCTTTTTCACTACTTTTTTAAACTCATTAAAAAGTTTTGTTACCACCGGAACAATATCCTTTCCTTCTTCGGCAAGTAATACTTTTTTACTTTTCAGGTTTATCGATGCACTTACCTTATAGGTAGCCGAAGAATGATCAAAAATCACTTCAAGAATTAAATCCTTATCATACTTTTTAAATAATTCACGAAAATATTCGGTTTTTTCTTCGCAAATTTGTTCTACTTCATTACGAAACTGTTCTTCTACTTCTTTTAAATTTTTCAATTTTAAATCAATCATAATAGTATATTTTAAAAGTTATCATTTAATTTTCGGATTTGAAATCCAAACAATATAGCTAAAAATCCTAAAATAGCAATAGGAATACTTACTAAATACACAATGCTAATGACGGCAAAAACCGGGTTAATTATAATCAGCACACTAAATACAAGCATTATAATACCGGAAATCAAACTTAACCACCAGTCCTGCACACTCATTTTTTTCAGCACCCATGAAAAGCTAATCCTTGAAATAGCACTAAACATAAGCCAAAAACCTGTAAAAAGCATTAATGACTCAGCCGATAAATGCGGTTGAAATATCAGAATTATTCCCAAAACCGTTTCAAAAATACCAAACATTAAATTCCACTGCCAGCCTTCAAAGAAGTTACGGTTACGAAGTGCAAAAACAATATTTGAAATTCCGTTAAAAGTGATAAGCCATCCAAATAACAGTGTTAAGCCGATAAAAGCTTCAACAGGTTGTGCGGCAATATAAAAAGAACTTACTACCAATAAAGCACCCAAAAGCACGGGTATCCACCAATGTCTAATTTTATTTACCAGTTCCATATCTTTTCGTTTTTTAAACAGGGAGTTAACATTAGAGCAAACTCCCTGTATGTTATTAATTAATTATTTATTTTCTTTTTTATTATTTTTAGGAAATAAACGTTCTTTGAATTTACTGATTTTTACTTTCAAAGAATCGAATGCAGATTGACTATCTGATTTTTCTTCAACTGATTTTTGAATAGTCTTAATAACATCATTTAACTCCTTGTATTCAGCATCTTTTTTTCCATAGCCCATTTCTTCGGCAAGTAAAAGTTGGTATTCGGCATTTTTCATTAAATTGAGTACTTTATCCGAATTTTCATGATTTACAGAGTCAACTTTGGCTGCTTCAATGATCATTTGTTCTGCTTTAAGCACAGGAAGTGGAAGAATTGTTTTTTCTACTACGATTGTACCTAAAACTTCCTGCAAAACAGCTTTTGCTGCATCGTTTTTTCCAT
>JALSLF010000417.1 GCA_026988445.1 Bacteroidales bacterium | reverse complement strand
TCGTTTAACCAGTTCCAATCTTTTTCAATATTGGCTGCATTTACTACCAGCATATATTTGTTGTCTTCGTAATGATAAACAATCAAATCATCTACAATTCCTCCTTTTCCGTTTGGAAAACACGAATATTGTGCATCGCCTGGACTAAGTTTTGCAATATCATTTGAAGTAACTTTTTGAACAAAATCAAAAGCCTTAGGTCCTTTTACCCAAATTTCGCCCATGTGCGAAACATCAAAAACACCTACACCTTTGCGTACCGTTAAATGCTCATCGGTAACACCCGTATATTCAACGGGCATTTCGTAGCCGGCAAACTCTACCATTTTAGCTCCCAGCTCTTTATGGTATTTATTAAATGCTGTTTTTTTCATCTTACAATTTTTGATTTTTTGAGTTAATGTTTAGGCAAAAGTAATAAAATTTAACTGCTTATAATTATACGAATACAGATTTCGCAAAAAAAAAAGTCGATACCGGTATATGTTATTTGGCATCGACTTAATTTTTTATTAGGATATCAGTGCTACATCTAATTACTCAAAACCTTAGCCTCTACTCTTCGGTTTTGTTGTCTGCCTTCGGCAGTTTTGTTTGAAGCAACAGGATATTTAAAGTTATAGCCAACTGCTTTTAAATTTGCAGGATTAACACCTTGACCAATTAAATAATCAACCACTGATTTTGCTCTGGCATAAGATAAACGTTGGTTTACCGTTCTTGAACCTCTATTGTCGGTATGGCCCGAAATCTCAATTACCAGATTCGGATATTTTTTCATTAATTCAGCTAAACGATTTAATTCTGAATAAGATTCTGTACGTAAAGTTGATTTTCCGCTGGCAAAAAAGGTATTATGTAAGATGATTTTTGAGCCCGGTGTAATTGGTTGTAATTGAATATCTTTAAAAATTTCTTTGTAATCTCTCGCTGCAGGCACCACAAAGTTTTCCGAATGGAACATATATCCTGCGGCATTTACTGAAAAACCGTAGTCTTTACCTGAAGGTAGTGTAATTAAATATGCACCTGTATTGATGTTTGAATTGGTTTTCTTAATTAATTTACCGGTGGCATTATCAACCAGCTCAATCGATGCACTTACAGGCTGCCCTGTATTATAATCAGTAACTGTTCCTTTTACAATGGTCATGCGCGTGTAATGAATTTGTGCCGATTCTTCAATAAAAGAACTTCCTTCGGCTGGTGCAATACCTGCTAATAAATCGTCTTCTGTGCTAATTTGTAAAGGTTTTTCAGGTCCTAATAAAATAGCATGGTAAATATCTAAGCCTCCTAAGCCATCTTTTCTAACAGAAGAGAAAAAAGCATCTTTTCCGTTCATTAAAACATACATAAATAAATCATCATCCGGTGAATTAATGGGAATTCCCAAGTTTTTTGGTTCAGTCCATCGGTCGTACTTATATTCCGAAACAAAAATATCGTAGCCTCCTATGCTGTTATGTCCTTTTGAACTAAAATACAGATATTTTTCATCGGGGGTGATATAAATGGAACCTTCATCGTAAGGAGTATTTATCACATCGCCCAAATTAATGGGTTTGCTCCATTTTCCGTTTTCTTGAATACTATAATAAATATCTTTACCCCCGT
>JALSLF010000416.1 GCA_026988445.1 Bacteroidales bacterium | reverse complement strand
CGAACAGGATTTCGCCCCACCCATTCACGAACCGTTAATTGCGGATTATCTTTTTTAACGGTTTTACGCCCCACCATAAAAGCCGATTCTTCGGTGCGCCATTTATGTACCAATTTTTTTGACAATTGATTGGTTATCCAGTTTTGTTCTACACTTTCTTCCGATTTTCGTTTTTTATCAATAAAACCATCTTTGGTTTCAGCCCATTTTAAAATAAGGTAAGGACGTTTCTTTTCATGAAAAGTAAAAAAACGGCGATTAAGAAAACGGCTTTCTTCCTCTAAAACTCCAAGAGTAACATCACAGCCTCCCGATTTTAATTTTTCAATGCCTTTACCCGCAACTTTTGCAAAACTATCTTCGCAGCCAATTACTACACGGGGAATTTTCATCCGCACGATTAAATCAGAACAAGGCGGAGTGCGCCCGTGGTGTGCACAAGGTTCTAAATTAACATAAAGTGTAGCTTTTTGCAATAATTCCACATCCTTCACCGAATTTATAGCATTTACCTCTGCATGAGCCTCGCCACATTTCTCATGATATCCTTCGCCGATAATCTCGTTATTATAAACAATTACCGAACCCACCAACGGGTTGGGTGCCGCCGCGCCTAAACCAAGTTTTGCCAGCTCGAAACAACGGCGCATATATATTTCATCTTCCTGTTTATTCATTAAATTATATATTTGTAGCTAAATTTCACATTATTTTATGGAAACTGTCGCCAAAATTATAAAAACTTTTAAAACAGAGCTGAAAAACATTTATCCACCGGAAGAAATTCGTTCCTTTACTGATATTTTGCTGAAACATTTTGCAGATATTAATAAAACAGAAGCATTTTTATATCCCGATAAAAATTTAAACGATGAAATAATATACAAATTAGCATCAGCCATAGAAAAATTAAAGCAAGAATATCCGGTACAATACATCACGGGACAAACAGAGTTTTACGGCTTAAAATTTAAAGTATCGCCCGATGTGCTTATCCCGCGCCCCGAAACAGAAGAACTGGTGGATTTAATCATCAAAAATCATCAAAATCATCAAAAAATAAAAATTTTAGATATTGGTACCGGCAGTGCTTGTATTCCCGTTTCTTTAAAAAAACATTTACCCGAAACTGAAATCTTTGCGCTTGATATTTCGGAAAAGGCATTGCATATAGCACGAGAAAATGCAAAAATCAATCAAACGCAAATTTATTTTTTTAATGATGATATTTTAAATCCGCAAGAAAATAAATATACAGATTATGATATAATTGTCAGTAATCCTCCCTATGTTCGCGAAAAAGAAAAAACTTTGATGCAAAAAAATGTTCTTGAAAACGAGCCGCATCTTGCACTCTTTGTTAAAGACGATGATGCATTAATATTCTACCGTGCAATTATAAATTTTGCAAAAAACCGACTTAAACCCAAAGGGTTTATCTATTTTGAAATAAACGAAGCATTAGCCGGTGAGCTAAAAGATTTATTAAAATTAAATAATTTTACAGATATTGAAATCATTAAAGATTTGTTCGGAAAAAATAGAATAATCAAAGCTACAAAATCAATGTCGTATAATTAACAGTAGTGCTGAATATTTTATGAATTTCGGTTTAAATT
>JALSLF010000415.1 GCA_026988445.1 Bacteroidales bacterium | reverse complement strand
AATAATTGCCGAACCTTATTTTGATTTGGATTTTAACCGCCTTTTTTACATTACCGATGCCAGCCGGAGTTGGAATAACCAAACCGTTACCCTGCGTGATAAAGTAGAAACAAAGTTTAATTTTCCGATTAATCACACAAAAGATATTATCCGGCTTTTAAACACAAAACAGCTACCCAATCAATTAATGATTAGTACTCATCCGCATAATTGGGCAGATGGAAATATTGAGTGGATGAAAATAATGATTTGGCAAGGCTTAAAAAATCAGATTAAAAAAATTTTGGTAAAAAAAAGAGCATGATAACAGATATCTACATATTGGGAAATCATATCCAAGGTTTAGGGGTGGCACGTAATGCAGGGAGACAAGGCTACCGCGTTACTTTGTTTAATAAAAGCGGACTGAGCGTAGCACGTTTTTCAAATACTTGTAAAAAATTTAAAAAATTTAAAAGTACTAAGCAGCTTTTACAAGTTCTTTTACAAGACAATATTGAAGATAAAAAAGCTTTACTTATCCCAACCAGTGATGTCTTAGTTGGTTTTTTATCAGATAATTATGAAAAACTAAGCAAAAAATACTATTTATCCATTCCCCCGAAAGAAATTACACAAATAGCTTTTAATAAACGGGAAACTTATCGTGCAGCTCTTAAATCGGGTATTCCTATTCCGCAAAGCCATTTTCCCGATAGCGAAGAAGAACTCATAAAACTGGCAGACAGTGCTAAATACCCGCTTATTATAAAGCCTGCCGTAATGCATAATTTTTATTCAAAATCGGGTAAAAAAGTTTTTAAATGCACAAATAAATCAGAATTAATAAAAAGCTACCAAAAAGCAATTAAAATTATCCCCAAAAATGAGGTAATCGTCCAAGAAATGCTTGCCGGAGGAGCCAAAAATTTATTTTCTTTTGCTTCCTATGCAAAAAACGGAGCCGTATTAGGCAGTTTTGTTGCCAACAGGATACGGCAAAAACCTATGGATTTTGGTGTAGCTACTACTTTTGCAGTAAGTGTTATCAACCCGCGGGTAGAAGAACTTGCTCAAAAATTTTTAAAAGAAATAAATTATACCGGCTTATCGGAAGTTGAATTTATGTACGATAAACAAACAGACGACTATAAACTAATTGAAATTAACCCGCGCACATGGAAATGGCATTCAATGGCTAATATTGTCGGAATAAATTTAATTAAAATGATGATTGACGATATGCAGGGGAAAAAAGTAGAAAAGCAAATTAATAATACGGAAAACCTTGCTTGGGTTGAGCAACTCACTGATTTTTATATTGTTTTTACAGAGATTTTAAAAGGAAAAATGAGCATTAAGGATTATTTGAAAACATGGAAACTAAAAAAAGAATATGCCACCTTTGACCTTAGGGACCCTTTACCGGCAATAATGTATATTCTTTTGTCGCCAATACTCTATTTTATACGATAATAACTAATTAATAAAATAATAAAACAATTAACACTATGAACTTTTTTATACTTTTAGTTGAAGCTTTAATTATTAGCACTTTGCTTTTTCTTTATCTGAATTATAAAGCAAAAGTTGAACTGAAATATTTATTTATCGATAATATTATTGTTGCCGTAGTAGCTGCAATAGTAAGCAATTTGTTCAACACATCTTACTTGAACAATATGTGGTATGCAATAGTTTTAAACATCTTAATGGTACCCGTAATGCTGGTTTTGATTACATTAATCCGCTTTTACAGAGTACCTAACAGAAAAACTAAAGCAAATAATAATGACATTATTTCACCTGCCGACGGGAATGTTATTTACATAAAAAAAGTAGAAGCCGGAAATATTCCTATTGCCATAAAAAACGGTGAAATTTCAAAGTTGGAAGAATTAACCAATACCGACATTTTAGATACACCTTGCTGGCTGGTAGGAATAAACATGACCCCTTTTGATGTTCATAAAAATGCAGCTCCCATAAGTGGGAAAATTATATTAAATAAACATTTTGATGGAAAATACCTGTCCTTAAAAGAAGCTGTTGCCGAAGTTGAAAACGAACGCAATACAATTGTAATTGACAACGGAAAAATTAAAGTAGGTGTAGTACAAATTGCTTCTAAAAAAGTTCGCCGCGTAGTTACTTATTATAAAGAAGGCGAAGATATTAAACGTGGAGATTGGTTTGGAATGATAAAATTCGGCTCTCAGGTAGATGTTATTATTCCTATTGATTATCAAGTTAATATCAACTTGAAAGATCAAGTCTATGCGGGGGAAACCATAATTGCAACACCTATTGAAAAAATAGATTAAATATTTTAAGATGTTAAGAGTTGCCCTCAGCCACGATGTGGACAGAACCCGTAAGCACTATCAATATTTTAGCTATCTGACAAAATCATTGCTTAAAAAAGATTTTACCAATGCAAAATATCAAATGCAATCATTTTTCAGCAAGGAAGAACCTTATTGGAATTTTCCTGAAATTATCCGTATTGAAGAAGATTTAGGGGTAAAATCCACGTTCTTTTTTCTGGACGAAAGCATTCCTTTTCGTCTTTTTAACAAAAAAAACTGGCAGTTATCTCTGGGTAGATACAATATTCGAGAAAAAAAAATTACGGAGATAATGCAATATCTTGACAAAAACGGTTGGGAAATTGGGGTACACGGCTCTTATTTATCCTACAATAATGAAAATTTGCTCAAAAAAGAAAAAAATAATATCGAAGATATTATCGGGCATAATGTGATTGGTACAAGGCAACATTATTTAAACAGGGACGATAGCACTTGGAAAATTCATAAAAAATTAGGCTTTAAATACGATAGCACCTGGGGTTTAACCCGAAGTTTTGGATTTAAAGACGGTAAAATATTGCCATTTAGACCTTTTAATGATGATTTTTTAGTTATCCCGCTAATAATAATGGATACTCCCTTTATTGAAAGTAAAGAACGTTGGGAAAAATATGAAAAGTTGGTAAATAAAATAGAACAGCACAATGGAATATTGGTAATTAACTGGCATCAGAGAGTATTTAACGAAAAAGAATTTCCGTTTTATAAAGATGCCTATGTACGTATCATTGAAGACTGTAAATCGAGAAATGCAAAATTTGCGACCTTATCAGAACTTTATAAAGAAATTAGCGTAAATGAAGATAATAATTGATGTAAACCATCCGGGACATGTGCATTTATTCAAAAATTTTGTTTTTGAAATGCAAAATAGAGACTGGGAAATTTTATTTACAGCAAAAGATAAAGAAGTAACCCTTGACTTATTAAAGGCTTACAAATTAAAATATAAGAATTTAGGAAAACATTACAGCGGTACAGCCGGTAAAATATACAGCCTTTTTTTACATGTTTGGCGTTTATTTTTTATTTCTTTAAAATTTAAACCCGATATGTATTTGAGTCATGGCTCAGTGCCGGCTGCATGGGTGAGTTTTTTACTTCGTAAAAAATACATTGCCTTTGAAGATACCGGAAATATGGAACAAATAAGACTTTACAAACCATTTGCCGATGCCATATTAACAACAGAATCCTTTAAAAAAGATTTTGGAAAAGTTCATGTTCGATACAAGGGCTACCACGAAATTGCCTATTTACATCCGGCATATTTTAGCCCTAATTCAAAAATATTCGATTTTTTGGGTATTGATGAAAATACACCTTATTTTATACTGCGGTTTATATCATGGAGCGCTTCGCATGATATCGGGCAAGGAGGTTTAAATTTGGAATTGAAACGTGAAATGGTCAATTTATTGCAAAAGCATGGAAAAGTTTTTATTTCATCAGAAGCCGAACTTCCCGATGATTTAAAACGGTTTCAAATAAAAATTCCTCCCGAAAAAATGCACGATGCTTTGGCTTATGCACAAATGTTTATTGGCGAAGGAGCAACAATGGCATCGGAGTGTGCCGTTTTAGGAACCCCTACAGTATATATCAATTCAATGATTGCAGAAACCATTACCGAACAACAAGATTACGGTTTACTTTATCATTTTACTAATACAAAAGGCTTAACGGAAAAAATTAAAGAACTGTTAAGCACGCCGGATTTAAAAAATATTTGGAAACAACGACGAGATAAAATGCTTTCGGAAAAAATTGATGTAACTGAGTTTTTGATTGATTTTGTGGAAAATTTTAAAGTTTAGTAAAACATTATTCAACCAAAGGCAAAGTAAAATAAAAAGTACTCCCTATTCCTATTTCACTTTCAATCCCAAATTTTCCTTTATTAAGTTTCACAAAACTTTGAACTAAGGAAATTCCCAAACCGCTGCCTTTTTCATTTTTTGTACCGAAGGTGGTAAAGAAAATATCAGGATTTAATATTTTTTTAAGATTTTGCGCATTTATACCTATTCCCTTATCAACCACCATAATCTTAATCATATCTTTTTCAATAATATGTTTGATGGTAATAGAACTACCCTCCGGGCTAAACTTAATTGCGTTTGACAGTAAATTCCTTAAAATAGCAGATACATGATTTTTATCCGCAAAAACGACAATATCGTTGGGAATTGTACAGGTAAATTCAATTTTTTTATTTTCAAATAAGGAATGAAATAAACTAACACTTTGATTAATTAGCTCTTTTAAAACAAATTTTTGAGGTTCATAATTGGTACTTTTACTTATATTCCCGGACCAAGCAAGCAAATCTTCCAGTAAATTAAATGATGATTCAACCGGTGATTTTATAAGCTTGATGTACTTGTCTTTTTGTGGATATTCAGTTAATTCAACCAATTCAAGCAACTGCTTAATACTTCCCATAGGACCGCGCAAATCATGTCCGATTATAGAAAAAAGCAAATCTTTTGTTTTATTAGTTTTTTGCAATTTTTTCCGGTTTACGTATATGTAAACACCAAAAATTACAGACATAATTAGGCTAATAATGAAAAACAATATAAGTAAGTTTTGAATCTTAATTCGTTTTTCCTGAATATCTTTTTCTAATAACAAATTTTTATTTTCCTGTTCCTTTTTTGCTAACTCATAACGCGTTTTTAACTCTTCAATTTTATAGCTATTGGCTTGATTATTTAAACTATCTCTTAACAAACTATATTTTTTATAGAATTCAAGAGCTTTTGCAGGCATATTATTTCGTTCATAATGCTCTGACAATAACTGATAAACAAAATATCGCTCTCTTATTTCACCGGTTTGTTGAATTAATTCAAGGCTTTTGTTAAAATAATGTAGTGCTTTATTCGATTTATGCATTCTACTATAAGTTGCCCCCATAGTATAATAAATATAAATAAAAACCGAATAAAATTTTGTTTCCCGCTCTATTTCCAAAGCTTTATTCAAATTTTCCAAAGCTTTTCCATATTTTCCCAAATGCATGTAAACTTCCCCTATGTTTGCATAATTTATTCCCAAGTTTATTTTATTTCCTATTTGGCGATTAATCTCCATTGCTTCTTTATGCATAGGTAGAGCTTGCCGGTATTTTTTTTGAAAAGTATAAATGACACCTATATGATCCAAAATATCCGCTATATTTTTTTTATCGTCAATTTGTTTAGCTTTTAACAAGGCTTTATTGTATATAGCCATTGCTTCATTAAATTTACGTATTTCAATATATACTTGCCCAATCAATACATAGGCAGTTAGTAAATCAGGATTGTCATCTAACTTTTCAAAAATAGAAGCAGCATCAAAACCTTGCTGCAATGCAACGGATTGATTTCCAAACCTGAAATTTATATTTGACAATCCCAACAAACACAAACCCAACTCGTTTAAATCAAGTAAATCTTTATTTAAAGTTTTTGATTGATAATAGTATTTAATGGCAGGAACATATTCAGCACGTAATTCATATAGCCTTCCTAATTTTCGGAATAGCTGAATTAACTTTAAAGTATCTTCTCTATTTTCTGAAACTTTAACTGCTTGTTCGCAATAATAAATCGAAGAATCAAGATTTTTGTTTGTCTTGAAATATTCTGCTTTTATAATAAATTCTTTGAAAGAATTATTCGGTGTATTTTCACTTTGAGACCTCACAGAAAAGGCAAAAAATAATAATAAAAATAGTGCAAATACTCTCATACCATCTGATGCAAAACGCTAAATAAGTTATAAAGATACGAATTGCACATTAAAATAGCAATAATAAAAAAATAATCTTAAGATTTTTATCAAGATAAAAGAAATAGAATATATTACCACCTGTAGATTAAATACTTACACAAATAACTGATTTACAACTAAATAATCCAACAACTCTCAATGAGCATAAATCACTGAAAGTTCATGTACTCATTAAAAAAATGAAATAGTTTTACACACCAAAATGCTTTAATAAAGCCATTTTTCGCTCTTGCGGACTCATGTGTTTTGTATCCACTCTGTTTTTGTTATTAACTAAAAATTTTTCAGCAATTTCAGTTTTCATAACTACCTTGGCAGGATTACCCATAACTACCGAATTATCCGGGATTTTACCCCTTACAACAGCACCTGCACCAACAATGCAGTTTTCACCAATTTCTGTTCCGGGTAAAATGATACAATTTATCCCAATAAAAGAATTATTACCAATCTTAATTTTTCCGAAAACCGTAATATTTGGATATTTATCGCGAAATAACCATACCGAACCATCGTGGGTAATAAAAGTAACTCCCGGCGATACAACCACATGATTTCCAATTTCGATTAAATAAGGCTCGGTTGAAAAATTAATAGTAAAAATCAGACAATCATTACCAATTTTAACCCCTTTTTCACGCAAGAAACGTATGCGAAATTCATTATCTCTACCTTTTAGTTTGTACTTTATTATAGAGTTTCTAATTCTATTATAAATATTTTTAATCATTTTACTTTCCGCTTATATCATTCTCATCACCTTTACCGCTCATAACATCAACAATACGCTTACCAAAATAAGGAATTACTTTTTCCGAAAACTTCTTACCGGGGTGCGAATCATTAGGTGCAGCGGCATATTCTTCCTTTAAATACAAGCCTCCCTCAGTTTCCAGAGCATAAAAATCCCACAAATAAATATTATCTCCTTTTTCATCCCACTCATTGCGCACCCAATCAACAAATTCTTTCATGCGTAAAGCACTTTCCTCACTTGTGTTAACTTTTGTATGTACAGCACCAGTCCATACTAAAAATTTTGTATCCGGAAACTGATGCATTTTCTCTTTCAGCGCATTATATTGCATTTTATAATTCTCTAACCGGTGCTCTTCTGAATTAATATCCGGATTTCCGGTATCTGCTTTAATAGAACTTACCGGATAGCAATGCTTCCAAATAATCAAACCGTAATCTTTACTAAGCATTTCAAGTGTAGGTTCTTCCATATAGGGTTTTTCACCACCATTTTTTACCCAAATATTGTAATAATCATACGGATAATTCCTCCAACCGTAAGGTTCTTTTTTTGGAAAGATAAGATCATCCACTAAGAAATCGGTTTTATTTTGTTTATTGTAATTTTTCAACCATTTCTGAAAATGTCCTTCTTTAAATAGTTTCCAAGAAATTTTAGATACATCACCCCGCCAAATATTTTGTCCGGTGCTATGATGCAAAAACAGGGCTTTGTGTTCTTTAGGCATATTTTTAGTATTTTGGTTTGTACATGAAATAAATAATAAAAAACTGAATAAAAATACGAATAATAATTTGTTCATAGAATTTTAATTTGATTCGTAAAAATAATTGATTTGGATAAAAATAACGATTATTTTTATTATTAAATCAATTTATTTGACAACAAGTTAGAATATATGGATAATTATAGTAAAACTTTATGAATCAACAATTTCACACCCAAGTTAAGACATACAATAAAAACCTATATGTCTGATACTTATAGAAACGCTCTATCCAATATTGTTTTTTTTATATCTTTACCCGACAAATTTTTAACAAATGATTGAATTTATATTAAACAATAAATTAATACGCACCCAAGCAAAACAGGGAAGTGTTCTACTTGATTTTATACGTGAGCACCAAAAGCTAAAAGGCACTAAAATAGGTTGTCGCGAAGGAGATTGCGGAGCTTGCACCGTTTTATCCGGCAGCTTGCAAAAAGATGGTTCGGTAAAGTACAAATCAATAGTTTCGTGCCTGACACCGCTCGGGAATGCTGCAGGAAAGCATATTGTTACTATCGAAGGTATTAATGTTGAAAAAATCAGCCCCATTCAAGAAATTTTTGTTAAAGAAAATGCCACACAGTGTGGTTTTTGCACTCCCGGCTTTATTGTTTCCTTAACAGGATTTTCCCTTTCGGGAGATTATGATACAGAGAAAGGAATAGCTGCCGTTTCGGGTAATATTTGCCGGTGCACGGGTTATAAATCTATTGAAAGAGCTATTTCAGAAATTACCGAAGCATTAAAAAAGATAAAAGGCTCGCATAATTTACAAGCACTTATTGACAATGCCTACCTTCCCGAATATTTTAAAGATATTGCAAAACGCTTACAGGAAATACAATTAGAGCAAAGCATAAATACAGGTAAAATTGTAGCCGGCGGTACCGATTTATACGTACAACAAGCGGATGAGCTACAAGAACAAAACATCAGACTTATAGGCAGGTCAGAAAATCAAATCAAAACAGAAAAAAACATTTGCACAATAGATGCAACTTGCACAATTAGTGATTTAGAAGATTCAAAAGTATTAAATCAAATTATTCCTGATTGGAAAAAATTCATTAAGCTGATTTCGTCCAAACAAATACGAAATATGGCAACTTTGGGCGGAAACTTTGTCAATGCTTCGCCAATAGGTGATTTAAGTATCATTTTCATAGCCCTTGATGCGAAATTGAATATAAAAAACACAAAAAATCAATACCGTAAAATTAAATTAAAAGACTTTTTTATTAATTATAAAAAAATTGATTTACAAGAATATGAAATAATTGAAACTATTGAGTTTGAAATTCCGGAAAAGCCATATAGTTTTAATTTTGAAAAAGTCAGCAAACGTACCCATCTGGATATAGCGAGTGTAAACACTGCCATTTTAATTAAGTTAGAAGAGCATTGTATTCGTGAAATTCATCTTTCGGCAGGCGGAATAGCTCCTGTCCCCTTGTTATTGTCAAAAACCGAAAATTTTTTATTGGCTAAAGAGTTAAATGAGGAAAACATTAAAAATGCGATTAAAGTATTATTAAATGAGATTAGCCCGATAAGTGATATTCGCGGAAGTAAAGAATATAAAAGTTTACTTTTAAGGCAACTCTTTTACAAACATTTTATTACGCTTTTCCCTGAAAAAATTCAATTAAAAGACATTTATCATGCATAATATTGACGCTATAAATCATGTAACAGGAAAGTCCGTCTATGTGGACGACATACCTTTACAGGAAGGAACATTGTACGCAACGGTATTCTATTCACCGGTAGCTAAGGGGATAATTAAAACAATCGATTACAGCCAAGCAGAAAAGCTAAACGGAGTACATGCCATTATTACGGCCAAAGATATTCCCGGCGAAAACCAAATTGGTGCAATTATTCAAGACGAACCGCTTTTTGCAGAAAAAGAGCTGCATTTTATCGGACAGCCAATAGCATTAATTTTGGCTGAAAGTGAGCTTATTGCACGAAAAGCAAGAAAATTAATAAAGCTTGATATCGAAGAACTTCCCCCTGTTACCGATGTGCATACAGCATTTAAAAAAAAACAATTTATTATCCCCCCACGTACTTTTAAGTTAGGAGATACTGAGAAAGCATTTTCAAATTGCGCTTATGTAATCGAAGGAACTGCCGAAACAGGTGCGCAAGAGCATTTGTACATCGAAACACAAGGAGCTTATGCAGTTCCGGTGGAAAATAACGGTCTGAAAATATATTCATCTACCCAAGGACCAACTTCTGTTCAAAAAACAATTGCCAAGGTATTGGGTTTAAGCATGAACAAAATTGAACTGGATGTAAGACGACTTGGTGGGGCTTTTGGTGGAAAAGAAGACCAAGCCACACCACCTGCAACAATGGCAGCCTTGGCTGCTTTTATTCTAAAAAAACCGGTAAAACTCATCTATGATCGGCAAGACGACCTGAAAATGACCGGTAAAAGGCACCCATACAGCTCAAATTTTAAAATCGGTTTAAATAAAGAGCTCAAAATTATTGCTTACGAAGTAGATTTTTTGCAAAACGCAGGGGCTGCTGCCGATTTATCGCCGGCAATTATGGAACGAACACTATTTCATACTACAAATGCTTATTTTATCCCCAATGTGCGCGCTACAGCGTATAGTTGCAAAACCAACCTGCCGCCTAATACAGCATTTCGCGGTTTTGGCGGACCGCAAGCCATGTTTGTTATTGAGTCGGCAATTTATAAAGCTGCCGAAAAAATCGGTGTAAAACCCGAAGAAATTCAAAAAGCAAACCTTATTAAAAACGGGGATGAATTTCCTTACGGTCAAATTGCCGAAAATGTTGAAATACAAAATGTGTACGAACAATTTGAACAAAGCTACAACTTAAAAACCATAAAAAAGCAGTTAGCCGAATACAATAAACAAAACGAACACAGTAAAAAAGCAATGGCATTAATGCCCATTTGCTTTGGAATTTCATTTACCAATACATCGATGAACCAAGCAAGGGCTTTGGTACATATTTATCAAGACGGAAGTATCGGTATTAGTACAGGAGCTATTGAAATGGGACAAGGAGTGAATACCAAACTTTTACAAGTTGCTTCAAAAATATTCTCTATAAAAAAAGAACGAATTAAATTGGAAACCACCAACACTACGCGCGTGGCAAACACCTCTCCTACCGCAGCAAGCTCCGGTGCTGATTTAAACGGCAAAGCCCTTGAAATAGCTTGTAATGAACTTCTTTCACGATTAAGAAAATCGGCTGCTGAGATTCTGAATATTAAAGAAAATGAAATTTTCTTAAAAAATGAAGAAGTGTTTATTAATGAAAAACCCTCCGGTTTAAGCTGGGAAGACTTGGTTTGGCAATCGCATTTGAAAAGAATTAAATTAAGCGAAAAAGGACATTACGCAACACCCGTCATTCACTTTGACAAAACTATTGAGAAAGGGCACCCCTTTGCTTATCACGTTTATGGTTTAGCAAGTATCGTGTGTAAACTTAATATTATTGATGGTACTTATGAGTTTGAACAAGTAAACATTATCCATGATTTTGGGCAAAGTTTAAACTCTTTAATAGATATAGGACAAATTGAAGGTGGTTTGCTGCAAGGTATCGGCTGGATGACGATGGAAGAAATACGATATGACAACAAAGGAAGCTTATTGGCAAATGCACTTTCTACTTACAAAGTACCTGATATTTATTCAATACCCAAAGAAGTAAACATCAAAGAACTAAAAACCGAAAGTACAAAAATGGCTATTTTAAAATCAAAAGCGGTGGGTGAGCCTCCTTTTATGTACGGAATTGCAGCATATTTTGCCTTACAAAATGCAATTAAAGAATTTAAACCCGATTACGAAGCAAAATTTAATGCACCTTTATCACACGAAAAAGTATTAATGAGTTACGTACCACAGCTCTATGAGCTGTGATATTCTCAGCTCACAGAGCTGAGCTACGTTTATTCACAGTTCACAGAGCTGTGGCACTGAATCTTAACACATTTTCATAAAACAATAAGTAAAAAAATGAAATTTT
>JALSLF010000414.1 GCA_026988445.1 Bacteroidales bacterium | reverse complement strand
AGAAGGTTTGGTATTGGTAAATGCAATGCACATAACCGCAAGTGTTTTTATTAATGATGATGAATCGGGCTTACACGCCGATTATGAAAAATGGCTCGAAAAATTAGCTCCGGAAAAACCACATTCGCAATACGCACACAATACTTATGAAGACAATGCCGATGCACACATGAAACGTCAAATAATGGGCAGAGAAGTGGTTTGTGCAATTACCAACGGACAATTGGATTTTGGTCCGTGGGAACAAATCTTCTACGGTGAATTTGACGGAAAACGCCGAAAACGTGTTTTGGTGAAAATTATTGGCGAATAAATATTAAGCGTGAAGTCATCAGATGACTGAGAGTCATCAGATGACTTTCACCCCAAAAAAGAAATTATGCAAGAGGAACTATCCAAATACTTTAATGCAAAAGCCGAATTGCAATTTGTTTCGGTAGATGGTTTTCGTAACTACTTAAATGTTTATCAGCCGTTTTACATCCGTTATGCAAAAATCATTATCATAATGCCTGCTTTAGGCGTAAAGGCAGAATTCTATCATCCTTTTGCCATAGCTTTGCGTAATTTAGGATATATTGTTGTAAGTGTAGATTTACGCGGCACTGGAAAAAGTGAAGCCAAACCGAATAAAAAGCGAAATTTTGGTTATCGTGAAATGTTAAATTACGATTGGCCCGTTATTTTGGATAAAGTAAATCGTCATTTTCCTGATAAAGAAATTTATCTTTTAGGGCATAGCCTTGGCGGACAATTAAATGTACTTTATGCAGCAAAACACAATAATCTATTAAAAGGATTAATATTGGCTGCAGCATGTACCGTACATTATAAAGCATGGAAATTCCCTTATAATCTTGGAGTTTTATTCGGCACACAAGCGGGCAGATTATTAGTAAAAATATTAGGCTATTTTCCGGGTAAAAAAGTAGGTTTTGCAGGCACCGAAGCAAAAAATCTGATTTTAGATTGGGCTTATACCGGCAGAACCGGAAAATACAAACCCATTGGCGATGATTTCGATTACGAAAGTAATTTTAAAAACATTGAGTTACCGGTTTTAGCTCTATCCTTTGACAACGATAAATTAGCACCACAAAAAGCCGTAAAAGAATTAACCGGAAAAATGAAAAATGCCCGAAAACAATTTTATCATTTTACAGGGAAAGACTATAATCATTTTAATTGGGTAAAGAAAAACAAAGATATTGTCGATAAAATTGACGAATGGATAAGAAACTCATCACAGGCATACTATCATATTGATTATCAATAGCCCCCTGCTTTAGCATGGGGAAAAAAACTGTCCGACTACCTGAATATCGAATAGCTTGTCTGGCTAACGGTGGAATGATTAACGAATAATAAATTAAGAAGTTTAATGTGCCGAAAGAAAATCTTAAATCGTTAATCGGTATTCGGAGTTCGGAGTTCTATATTTAAAAAATGAATATCGAATATCGATTAACGAATAATGAATTAAGAAGTTAAATATGCCGAAAGAAAATCTTAAATCGTTAATCGGTGTTCGGAGTTCGATATTTAAAAAAATGAATATCGAATAGCTTGTCCGGCTACCAGCGGATTGATAAACAAATAATGAATTAAGAAGTTTAATGAG
>JALSLF010000413.1 GCA_026988445.1 Bacteroidales bacterium | reverse complement strand
CGCCAATTGCGGCGGAATACGTAAAACCACACGGCTATCTTTACTTCCATCTTCTTTCTCAATGGTTTCTTCGGTATATGCAGCCGATAAAACCGACAAAAACATACGGTCTAAACCAATAGAAGTTTCCACCACATAAGGTACATACGACTCTTTGGTTTCATTATCATAAAAGCGGATTTTTTTACCCGATTCTTTTTCATGGCTACTCAAATCAAAATCAGTACGCGAATGAATACCTTCCAGCTCTTTAAAACCAAACGGAAATTCAAATTCAATATCCGCTGCAGCATTGGCATAATGCGCCAACTTATCGTGGTCATGAAAACGATACTTCTCATCGCCCAAGCCCAGAGCTTTATGCCATTTCATACGGGTTTGTTTCCAATGTTCGTACCATTTCATTTCCTCGCCCGGTTTTACAAAAAACTGCATTTCCATTTGCTCAAACTCGCGCATGCGGAAAATAAACTGACGAGCAACAATTTCATTACGAAAAGCCTTACCGATTTGAGCAATTCCAAAAGGCAATTTCATACGTCCGGTTTTTTGCACATTCAAATAGTTTATAAAAATACCTTGTGCCGTTTCCGGTCGCAAATAAATAAGGTTTGCGCCTTCGCTTACCGAACCTAATTTGGTATCAAACATTAAGTTAAATTGGCGAACATCCGTCCAATTACGCGAACCCGAAACCGGATCTGTAATATCGTAATCCAAAATAATTTGTTTCAGCTCTTGCAAATCATTATTTTCCAATGCAGCAACAAAGCGTTTATTCAGTTCGTCAATTTTTTTCTGATTTGCCAATACACGCTGATTGGTTGAACGAAACTCTTCTTCGTTAAAAGCATCGCCAAAACGTTTTTTTGCCTTGGTAATTTCTTTATTAATTTTAGCTTCAATTTTTGCACGGTAATCTTCAATTAAAACATCGGCACGGTATCTTTTTTTAGAGTCTTTATTATCAATCAGTGGGTCATTAAAAGCACTTAAGTGCCCCGATGCTTTCCATACCGTAGGATGCATAAAAATTGCAGAATCCAAACCTACAATTTCTTCATTCATTTTTACCATGGCATCCCACCAATAAGCTTTTATATTATTTTTCAGCTCAACACCGTTTTGTCCGTAATCATAAACAGCTGCCAAGCCGTCATAAATTTCGCTCGAAGGGAAAATAAATCCGTATTCTTTTGCGTGAGCAGTAATTTTCTTAAACAAATCTTCGCTTGCCATATCTTTTCCTTACTAAAACTTTTAAAAAATATAAGTTGCAAATGTATGAAAATGTTAATTTTTATCCTAAATTATTTTTTACACATGCCGATTTAAGGTCAAAAATAAAATCCTTATGAAGTTCAGAAATGTACATCAATATAGCTAAGCGCAACTAGGAGATTTAAGAATAAAGAAAAATCAGGACAACTGCATATTAAAATATCTAATAAATCAATAGCCATAGGCTAAGCTATTAGAAAAAATGGTTCTACTATCAATTTAGTGGGTAAATATAATTTTAGGTCCGAGCGTAATGAGACAAGCTACTCAATAAACAATAAACTACAATATACCCTTAAATTCGCAAACAAAACATAAATATAGTGATCTAATAATGAAATG
>JALSLF010000412.1 GCA_026988445.1 Bacteroidales bacterium | reverse complement strand
AAATAAATAATTATGGATAAAATAATTACAACAATAAACGGAATTGATTACACCATTGGAGATTCAATTCTGGAACTAAGTTATCTAATTGCAGCAGTGCTTTTTGTTTTTGGCTTAAAATTATTAAGTCATCCTGAAACTGCACGAAAAGGTAATTTATGGGCAGGTGTAGGTATGTTTCTGGCAATGATTACCACAATGATTTTTCATAAAAACGATGCGGGTAATGGTATTCATAATTTAATTTATATTCTTGGAGGTATCGCAGTAGGTTCTATATCCGGTTGGCTTATCGCCAAAAAAATAAAAATGACGGCTATGCCTCAGCTGGTTTCTTTTTACAACGCTACCGGAGGTGCTGCTTCTGCTTTAGTGGCGATTATGGAATTTCAAAATATTGATTTAAATAATACCGGAATATTTTTGGTTACCTTACTCGGTATTTTTATCGGAAGTGTTGCTTTTAGCGGAAGCATGATTGCATACGGTAAGTTAGACGGCAAAGTGGGTGATATTCGAGCATCATACATGAAATACGTGAATATGTTTTTGCTGGTGGTTGTTTTAGCCATTATGGGCTATATGATGTTTGGTGGTATTCACAGCAATGAGTCTTTAATGATGTATGCTTATGTATTATTGGGTATTTCATTAATTTATGGTGTTTTATTTGTTATGCCTATTGGTGGAGCCGATATGCCGGTAGTAATTTCCTTATTAAACTCTTTTACCGGAATAGCTGCTGCTATGGGCGGATTTTTATACCACAATCAAGCAATGTTACTGGGTGGAATACTCGTTGGTTCGGCAGGAATAATTTTAACCATCTTAATGTGTAATGCAATGAACCGTTCATTATTGAACGTTATCATTGGAGCATTTGGAGGTGGCAAAAGTGCAGACAAAGAAAAAGGTACGGTAAAAGAAATTACTGTAAACGATGCAGCTGTTTTGCTTTATTATTCAAAGAGTGTGGTAATTGTTCCCGGTTATGGATTAGCCGTTGCTCAAGCACAGCATGCCTGTCATGAATTAGATACCCTTTTGGAAGAAAACGGAGTGAATGTGCGCTATGCAATACATCCGGTAGCCGGAAGAATGCCCGGACACATGAATGTGCTTTTGGCTGAAGCCGATGTACCTTATACTAAATTAGTAGAAATGGACGATATCAATCCGGATATGCCTAATACAGATGTAGTTATTGTTATTGGTGCTAATGATGTGGTTAATCCTGCCGCCAATGATGATCCGGGTTCGCCAATTTATGGTATGCCGATTATTGAAGCCGAAAAGGCAAAAAATATTATTGTAATGAAGCGAGGTATGGGTAAAGGATATGCCGGAATAGAGAACTATTTATTCTTTAACGAAAAAACAAGAATGCTTTTTGGTAATGCAAAAGATAGTTTACAAGCTTTGGTTAGTGAAGTAAAAAATTTATAATTACTTAATTCAAACCAAAATTTTTAGGGCGGCTACAGGCTTTCCGCTTGTAGTCCTCGTTCGCCATGCTGCAAAAGCAAAGCCGCAAAGTAGCTTCCGTTGGTCGCTCTTTGCGGCTTGCTTTTGCTAAGCATTGCGTCCTGCGGGCTACCGCTGCAATCCTTGCCGCACAGAAACCGCAAACTT
>JALSLF010000411.1 GCA_026988445.1 Bacteroidales bacterium | reverse complement strand
GTATATTTATCATTAAATTTTGATTTATACCACGCTGAAAAGTACCTTTTGGCTTCTTTTAAAATTCAAAAAAACATTGCGAATAAAAATATTAAAGAAAAACTGGAAGCCTATACAAATAATCAATTAGGTATTATTTATGAACGAAAATCAAAATACAGAAAAGCAAGAGCATATTATCAAAAAGCACTTGATATTCGTTTACGCATAAAAGATACAATAGGCTTAGCCAATTCCTATTATACCCTTGGATATTTTTATAATTTAACCGGAAATAAAGATAGTGCATTAATATCTTACAATAAGGGTTTGGAAATTGCAAAAGATGCTGCTTCTAAAATATCCTACCTTATAAACAGAGCCTTAATTTATGCACAAAAAAAGAAATTTGATTTGGCTTTATCGGATATTAAAAATGCAGAGCTAATAGCTAATGAGCAATCAGAAAAAGATATATCCAGAGTTTTGAAAGCAAAATCCGAAATATTTGATTATCAGTCAAAAATTAATGAAGCAATAGACTATGCAGAACAAGCACTTGCGAAAGCAGATAAATACAATCAATCAGCAATTAAATTAAAGCTGTACCCTTTACTTATTTCCTATTATAAAAAACAAGGAAACTATAAAAGAGTAAGCGATTATCAGTCGGCTTATTTTAATTTTTACCGATTAAAAAATAAAGAACGGGAGAAAATTATACAACAGCATATTTTAACAAAAGAAGATAATACAATAAGTCAATTAGAAAAAGAAAGAAAAAAGTTGCAGAATAAAAACAGAATAATGTATTTATTAATTGCAACTTTGCTTATACTTTTAACGGCATCAATCATTTTAAGCATTTATTATTTCAAAAATAAGCAAAAGCTTAATAAAAACAGTTTAGAGGTAAAAACTCAAGCGGTAATTGCTCAAATATTAGGGAATATAACGGGTAAGGAAAGAACTATTGAAGAATTTTTAAAAGATGCCCTGAAAATTATTTTAGAAATTACTTGGTTGCGTTTTGAAACCAAAGGCGCTATTTTCTTAACCAACGAAGAAGGCAATTTACGTATGGTGGCTCACGAAAACCTTGGAGCACCACTTTTAAAAATGTGTGCCATTGTAAAGCCCGGAGAATGCTTGTGCGGAAAGGTATTAAAATATAAAAAATCATTGCATTGTTCAAAGGTGGGTGAAAAACATGATTTCCGTCCGGAAGGAATGAAACCACACGGGCACTATAATATTCCTTTTTTATTTCATGATAAAGTTCTTGGAGTTTTAACCCTTTATTTAAAAGAGGGTCATAAAAAAGAAGAATATGAAGTGAAATTTTTAGAAACCATTGCAGCAACCATTTCATCGGTTATTAACCGGAAAAATATTCAAGAAAAATTAAAACTTCAAGCCATTGAACAAGAAAAATTAAATCAAAAACTATTTGCTCAAAAGCTTGAATTAGAACAAAGAAATATTGAAATTAAACAATATGCAAAACAACAAGATGCTTTAAATCAAAAGTTTTTTGCACAAACCCTTGAATTAGACCAAAGAAATATTGAAATTAAACAGTATTCAAAAAAATTAGAAGAACAAAACAAACAAATTGAAGAAACACATAAAGATGTTACCGATAGTATAAACTATGCTCAAACCATACAAGAAGCATTATTACCAAAACCGGAACAACTTGATGCACTTTTTAAGGAATATTTTATCTATTTCCAACCAAAACAAGTAGTAAGCGGCGATTTTTATTCGGCACAAAAAGTAGGAGATAATCTGGTATTTACTGTAGCTGATTGTACAGGGCATGGTGTTCCCGGTGGCTTTATTACCATGTTGGGTATTACTTTTATCAGTGAATTAATTCATCATAGAGAGGTTAAAAATTCGGCTGAAATACTTGAAGTTTTACGTGAAAATATAAAAGGTATTTTTGCAGAATTTGGAACACAAAATACCAATGGTTTTGATATTTCTTTTTGTGTAGTAGATACTAAAACCAATATTTTATCTTTTGCAGGAGCTTATAATTCACTTTATATTATTAGAAATGGTGAACTTATAGAATATAAAGGAACCAAAAACCCTATTGGTTGGCATCCTAAAGAAACAGCATTTACCGAAAGTAAAGTACAACTACAAAACAACGACATCATCTATTTATTTACCGATGGTTATTATGACCAAATAGGAGAAAACAAGAAAAAATTCTTGCGCAAGCGTTTTAAAATGCTACTTACCGAAATTCATGATTTACCCATGAAAGAACAAAAAAGGATACTTAAAGGTATTTTTGATAAATGGAAAGGCAAAGAACCGCAAACCGATGATGTTACGGTTATGGGTATTAAGTGGTTAATTTAGCTTAAAGCTAAATTGATAAATTATTTCCGCGCAAAATTGATTAAAGGCTCATAATTATCCTTATCTGCCTCAAAAAGTGCATTAAGGTATTCTTTTCTGAGATTGCACTGCGGAGATAAAGTGCCGCTTCCCCATGTAAAAACCGGACGATTAAAAGCGTGCTCAATCAATACATCAGCCATTAAGCGCGAATGCCTTCCGTTACCGTTTGGAAAAGGATGAATATGAACCATTCGGTGCTTTAAACGTATGGCAATTTCATCGGGACTAAAAGATTTGTTTTCAACCCAAAATTTGCAATCGTCTAATAAATTTTTTAGTTCTATTCCTATATAAAATTTATCAATCCCAATATTTTTATTTGTTTTACGGTATTCGCCTGCCCAACGCCAAGTTTGGTCAAACATTTTTTTATGAAGTTTACGAACGAATGTTTCGCTAAGAATTTTATCAACTTTAAAATGCTTCTTCATTGTCCAAGCTATTGCCCGTTCAATATTTTGTTGTTCAAATTCATCAAGCTCAGCTCTTGTAGAGATGCTCTTGATGAGTAATCCCTCTTTTTCATCTTCATCAAGGGCTGTTTGATGGTTTTTATATTTCAAGTCTAATCCCATAAATATCGTGGCATTTCACTTTTAATTTCTTTTGCTAAGTCATCAATGGCTTTTTTAATTCGTTCGTTGGTGTTTTGTTGATCTTCTAAACTCATGGTGGTAGATGTGCGCAAAACAATTTTTTCGGCAATTTCGCGAGCACGTTTATCAATCATTGCATTAAGTGATTTTTCTTTAGGAATAAATCCGTAAACAAATTGCAAATCAAGTGCATTACCTACTTCTTTGAGGCTGTTTAAAGTAATTGAACCGCTTTTTTCACGTTGCTCAATTTCTTTAACACTTTGAGCGGTTATATTTAATTTTGCACCAAGCTGTTTTAAGGTCATTCTAAGTGCTGTTCGTACGGAATATATCCAACCCTCTGCCGGTATATGCAAGCCGTTGATGGCTGAAAGTGTTTGAAATTTACGGTCAAGTTGTTCAATCAACAACTTTAATTTTAAGTCTTTCATAAAGCTATATCCTTAAATACGAATACAAAAATAAGGTAATAACCTGAAAAACACAAATATTTTTAAGGTTAAAACCTGAAAAAAAGAATCAATTTTAAGGATAAAGCCTAAAAACAGATACTCTTTAAAAGAAAAACTTAAAACTTTTATTTTGAAATTTCTATTCAAATGTACAAACTTTTTTTGAAAAAAAAATTTTTTTAACAAAAAAATAACATGTTTTTAAAATATTTTTTTATAACAAAATTTTATAGATATGTTCCAAATTTTTTTTTGATTTATTTTTGTAAATGGTAATTTAAGCAATATAAAATATGTTGTATTTTTAGATAAGTTTTATTTAAAAATTGATTTTTTGGATGTTTGAAAGTGAGCAGATGACTTGAAGTCATCAGCTCACTGCAGCAATAAACCGGCAAAATTTATCATAATTGTTACTTAGCGCTTTTTAATGTAATTTTGCAGCAAATAAAAAAAGCACTTTAATGACTTTTGAAGAATTAAATATTAATAATCCCCTAAAAAATGCTTTAAATGATTTAGGCTATCTGTTTCCTACTCCCATACAGGAAAAAGCATTTAAAATTATTCTTTCGGGAAAAGATGTGGTAGGTATTGCGCAAACCGGTACGGGAAAAACCATAGCCTACCTCCTACCCTTGCTTAAACAGTTAAAATATTCGGAACAACGCAACCCGCGTATATTAATTATCGTACCCACACGTGAATTGGTACTTCAAGTACTTAAAGAAACAAAAGCACTTGCCAAATATATGAATGTACGCATTGTAGGAGTTTACGGAGGTACCAACATTAATCCGCAAAAACAAATTATTCATGAAGGATTAGATGTTTTAATAGCTACGCCCGGCAGACTCTATGATTTGGCAATGACCGGAATTTTACGACTAAAATCAATACAAAAATTGGTTATTGATGAGGTAGATGAGATGCTCAATGCAGGATTTCGTCCGCAATTGGTAAATATTATGGAAATTTTGCCCGCAAAAAGACAAAATTTAATGTTTTCGGCAACTTTATCCGATGAAGTAGAAAAAATTGTTAATGATTTCTTTTTTAATCCTCAAATTATTGAAATAGCCGCACACGGAACACCTCTTGAAAAAATTATACAACAAGCTTATCATGTACCTAACTATTACACAAAAGTAAATCTGCTGGAATATTTGCTTAAAAGTGATGAAAGTTTAAGTAAAGTATTGGTATTTGTATCGAGTAAAAAACTAGCCGATCGGCTTTTTGAACAAATCAGTAAAAAATTTCCGGATGAATTTGGCGTAGTACACTCCAATAAATCGCAAAACTACCGGATTAATACCATGAAAAAATTTGAAGAAGGAGTATTCAGGGTATTAATTTCTACCGATATAATGGCAAGAGGTTTAGATATTCAAGATGTTACGCATGTTATCAACTTTGATATGCCGGAAGTGCCCGGCGACTACCTGCACCGTATTGGCCGGACAGGGCGTGCCGATAAAACAGGTATCGCCATTAGTTTTATTAATGAGGCGGAACAAATTTATCAAATGGAAATTGAAAAAATAATGAAAAAATCGATTCCGCTCTTGCCTTTACCTGAAAAACTGGAAATATCAAATATTTATACCGATGATGAACGCCCGAATTTATTCGATAAAAATTATCTAAGTGCTCCGGATATTAAACATTCGCAAGGAGCTTTTCATGAACGTAAAAAAACCAATCGTAAAGAAAATTCAGGTTCACCCGCTTTTAAACGGAAACACAAAAAAGGTAAATCGGCAAAAGGAAGACGGAGAGTTTAAGCTATATTGAGCGATTATCTCCAACCAACAAAAGCAAGATACACTAAGCCGTATCCTTTCTATTCTTAAACTGATTTCTGAAAGGTTCTTTAAATTCAGGTAAACTGCGTTTTTTACCAAAGCCGTTTTTTGCAAATGTTTTGGCAAAAAAGTTTTTAATATTAGCCATACCGATACCAAATAAAGAGGCATGAAGACTAAAATATTGATATATCACCATAATGAAAGCAAAAAAGCCTTTATTATTAAGTTCTTCCACATCTTTTTGGCGGTTATGCAACAAAAGCATATGTAAATCAATTTTTTCGGGACATACTTCGGTACATTTCCCACAGATAGTACACGCATAACTTAAATGTCCTGATAAATCAAAACCTTGGTAAAAAGGCGCTAAAACCGAACCAATAGGTCCGCTATAAGTTGATTCATAAGTATAACCGCCAATATTACGATAAATAGGGCATGCATTCAAACAAGCTCCACAACGAATACAAGCCAAGGAATCGCTTTGAAAGGGTTCTTGTAAAAGCTCTGTTCTTTTATTATCCAAAAGGATTACATGCATTTCTTCGGGTCCAAAATCTTCATTATTTTTACGTGCACCGGTATATATGGTATTGTAAACCGTAATGGCTTGTCCTGTACCATGCACCGAAAGGGTAGGCCAAAATGTTCCTAAATCTTGCATCGAAGGAATAACTTTTTCAATGCCGGCTATTACAATATGTGTTTTCGAAAAACTTGCCGACATAATACCGTTACCTTCATTTTCGGTAGTGGCAATTCCTCCGATATCAGCAACAATAAAATTAGCACCGGTAATGCCAATATCTGCTTCTGAAAATTTTTTGCGTAGCAATTGGCGTACAAACTCGGTCATTTCTTCGGCAGTACTGTTTTTATCCATACCGTATAAACGATGAAAAAGCTCATTTACATCTTTCTTTGATTTATGCATTGCGGGGGTAACAATATGATAAGGCTTTTCACCCGCAACTTGGACAATAAATTCACCTAAATCCGTTTCAACAACTTCAATATTTTTATGCTCAAAAAATTCGTTAAACTCCAATTCCTCGGTAGTCATCGACTTCATTTTAACAATTTTTTTTGCATTTTTTTGCTCAATAATATCGTTTACTTGTGCCAAGGCTTCTTTAGTATCCACAGCCCAATGAACATGAATACCGTTTTTAAGAGCATTTTTCTCAAAAGTTAAAAGCGTTTCATCGAGATTTTGAAGTGCTTTGCGTTTTTTTGCAGCAATATGTGCTTTTGCTTTTTCAATATCTTTATATCGTTTCATTCCACGTTCTACGGCTGCATCGTATTTACCCATATTAAATTGTATAGTTTTTCGATGACGCAAATCAAAAGAAATTTCTTCGGAACGTTTAATGAACTTTTTATAGGCTGTATTCATTTTTTTTAAAATTTTAGCTAAATTCAGCTTAAAGATAGTAAAAATAAATTTGTGGAGAGAAATTAGTATTGCAAAAGAGAAAATTAAATTTATAAGAAATATAATGGCTTTGGTTTAATATAGCAGAATTAAACATCAATAGTAATTATTAATAGTATAAGACTCCGGTTCAAAATAACTGATTTAAACCTAAATTCATGGTTCTACCACTATTTTACAGGAAAAATATTCAACAGGTTTACATCGGTAGTCGGACAAGTTTTAAACATCTACGTCGTTTTTATTTTAACCACAAAGAGCACAAAGGACACTAAGTTGCCTACGGCAAATGTTTTATCTGATTAGTTACCGGTAACTAACGACCAATTACAATATTTACTTTATTTTACTAAATTTATTGCAAATCTGTATCCGCTTTTTTAAACCAGAGCCCATATAATCAATTATTTATTGAAAACCAGCTATAACGGTCAAGTATATGCCCAGTGGCGAAATTAACAACACAAAGTTAAAAAAAATCTTTTACCTTTCATTTTATCTAAAAACTTTATTTATAGGCACTTACTCGCCATTGGGTATATCCGTTGTTAGGCACTGGCGTATTAGATATTAGTTAAAATACATCAATATATGATAGAGAATAAACTTTTTTCCATTTCTTAAATGAATAGTTGTAAATGTATTTTTATTACTCTCTATTGAATTTAATATGATTTTACTATCAATTAGTTTTCCATTATTCTCTTTATAAACCGATTTTATTTTGCTAGTCAAATTTTGAACAATATTTCCGTCAACCTTTCCAATTACAAACCCTATCATTCCTCCAAAATCCATTTTAACAGCATATTTACTTTCAATAAATCTATACATTCCGCCATTTCCTTTACCCTTTTTATTTACATACACATATTCATTTATTAAAGTAGAACTTTTTGTAGATTTTATCTCTCCTAAATTTTTTGCTTCAAATACAAAATATTTTTTCCATTGACTATGCTCAAATTTCAAATCATAAAAACCTTTAAAACTGTCTGTTTTAGGTTCCAAATTTAATTTAAACTCCCAAAGTCCAATACGTTTATCTTTTTGCACCCAAGTGTAAATATTTTCTTTTATTTTGTCTTCAATATTTGCTTTTGGTTTGATTAATTCGGTTTTGATAATTAATTTAATTTCATCTGTGTCAACTTCTTTGTAATATCTTAATATTATGTGAATGACATAATTAATCCATACATCATCAGAAAACTTTCTTGTTTTAATTTTACTGTCAGGCATTGGTTTAACCGGAGGTAACTTGATATAAGACTTCATTAAATAAGTTTCTTTAAAATTAACTTTCCATCTTCAAAAGCTTTTGTCTCTGTCCAATTTTTTAATTGCTTATCCTTAATTATATAAATACAATCTTCTCCAAATAAGAATTCTCTCATAGCAAATAAGTTATTATTAGACTGTTGCATTATTTGAGCAATTTCATATTTTAAAACTTTTTGTGATGTTGGCAAAGATTTTTTATTATTAAAAAACAAACCTACAACAACAATATCAAATCCAAATGATTTGTCTATGGAATATTCAATTTTAGGTTGTTGTTCAAAATACATTTCCAAAGTATAAGACAAAGTTTCGCTATATTTCTCCATATCTTTTAATAAAACTTTTCTTTTGGGAGAGAAAAAATCTTTAACTCTTTGTCGTTCCAAATAATTTAAGTCATATAAATCATAAATTAATTCATTTAATTCTT
>JALSLF010000410.1 GCA_026988445.1 Bacteroidales bacterium | reverse complement strand
AAATCAAATTCATTTCCAACAAGTAATTCTCTTAATGTAATATTCCTGTTTAATAGTTCTTTCTGTTTTATTTTAATTTTTTTATCCTCTTTTATTACAAGGATATTAAAAGTTTCGGAAAACAATTCTAAATCAACAGGGTAGTAATTAATTGTATTATTTCCAAGTTTTTTATTGTTAAAAATAACTACAACCACACTTTCTTTTGCTTTATTAAAAAGTATTTTTCTTACTCTTGATAACTCGTAAAAATTTTTAATTTGATAATTTTCAAAAAAGAATTCTTGAAATTTTATTGATTTACCTTCATTGTAAAAATTTGAGCTGTTTAATACAAAACCAAATTTTGTATTATCATCAGCCCAATCTTTTATTTTAAGCATAAATGCTTGTGAAATTTGTTTATTCCCGATAGTGTTTTTTGCTAAAAATTCCTTTTTGTTAATAGTTAATTTGTATTCATTAACAAAATCAATTTCAATGTCATTTTTCTTAACTTGTAAAAAAGGAGGATTGCCAATTATATAATCAAATGTTTTGTTTTTAAAATGGATTTTATCTTCTTTCACTTCAAGGGAATTTCCGTTTTTGATGTTTGACGAAAAATCTTCAAAAATTTTAATATTTCCACTGTTGATTTTTTGAATAATAAAAGCTTTGATATCATCGGGTTTTAACCCGTTAAATATTTCCAAATACAAGGCAAATATACTTAATCGCCAGGCTGTATATTGTTTTTCAATACCAAAAATATTTTCTTTTAATAATTTTAATCGCTTATTTATTGTTTCCGAAATATTTTTATCTTTTGATAAACTTCTGTCGGTTAGCATTTTTCTAAATGCCAAGATAAGAAACATTCCCGAACCACAAGCCGGGTCAAGCACTTTACCTGATTTTGTTATTGTATCGTCAATAATAAGTTGAGCAAGTTTTGGCGGTGTATAATAGATGCCTTCATTTGCTTGTTTATTCTCCAAAAAAACCTCATAAATATGACTGATAAATTCAATAGGGATGATGTCAAATCTAAAATCAAACAGCGATAATTGACCTTTAATTTCACCACTAATCGCATTATAAATATATTTTGATGATTTCAGAATATATTCATCTTCAATTTGAGGAGTTTTAAATAAAACGTTATCAAATATCTCATTAATTTTTTTATATAACAAATTTATTTTGTCAACATCCGGTTGTCCGGCAAGTAATTTTTTATAAGTAAGATTTTCATCGTTAAAAAAAATTTTATAAAAATATGAATTTATAATATGCCTATCCTCTAAAAATTTTATAAATAAAGTTCTGTCTATTAACGCTTGAACTTCTTTTTCTTTGTCTTTTCCTAATACAGATATTAATTCTTCTTTTAAATCACTTAAACGGTCAATAAGCAATTTATCTATTTTGTTGTATTTCTTTATTTTCTTTACAAACTTTTTATACGAAAGCCAAAATATTCCCGTTTCAAAATTCCACTTTTTAATTTTATCAATTTCTGTATCATTTTGTCCCTTAAAAGTATCTATTTTGATTTTTTCTTTATCAATTTTAGGATCTGATTTAGCATAATATAACGAAATGGTATCTCTGTCATCAGGATAAAAATAAAATTCACTTTTATCTTCATTCCATATATAACGCCTTAATTCAAATAATTCTTCATCATTTAAGTCTACAATATCGAAAAAATAAAATGAGGTATTTAGATTTTTAGGTGAATTGTAAAAATATATATTGGTTTTTATCTTTCTTGTTAAAACTTCATTGTTTGAAAATACAATCTCCTTTTGAACAATATCTTTGTTTTGTCCAAATGTGAAATCTAGATTTTCAAAAAAAGCTTTAAACTTACTCATAAGTAACAAATCATATTTAAATGAAATAATTTGTAAATATAAGATTTTTTTTAAATTTTTTTATTTTTTTGAATTATGATGGGCGTACATTCAAATTACAAATGCAACATTACTATGCTACTAATTTATAAAAAATAGTAACAGGATTATCAAAATCCAATTTTTCTCTTGGTCTTTTATTTATTTTATGTTGTATTCTTCTGATATCCAATGCACTATAATTATTAAAATTTGATTTTTCGTCTGTATTGCCCGTATTAAGGGGATATGGACAAATTGTATATATTTTACTTTGCAAGATAATAATTTTTACTGAAAGTTTTTAATATGATTCCTTAATTCCTCTGAGTTCGTGATAAGCAAATATTTTAAAGCAAATTTTATCTATTTAGTGTTTGTCAATAAAGTCGGGCTGCGACAATTAATTACATATCTCACAATAGTTTAATTTCATAGAATCAACAAATTAACTAAGTCGCACTTCGACTATTACAGTGACTTTATAAACACAATATTTAAGACCTTTTTACAGGTATTTTTTCAATCCTACGAATATGTCTTCCGCCTTCAAATTCGGCATTCATATAGGCTTCCACAATTTCTTTTGCTTGTTCTAATGTAACAAAACGTGCAGGTAATGAACACACATTTGCATTATTATGTTGTTTTGCCAAGGCAGCAATCTCCGTATTCCAACACAAGGCTGCACGAATTCCTTGATGTTTATTTACGGTCATACTAATTCCGTTACCACTTCCGCATATTGAAATCCCAAAATCAGCTTTTCCTTGCTCAACAAAATCAGCCATAGGATGGGCAAAATCCGGATAATCAACACTTTCTTCAGAAAAACACCCAAAATCTTCAACATCAATGCCTTTACTTTTTAAATATTCTTTTAAATATTCCTTTGTTTTATAACCTGCATGATCACAAGCAATTGCTACTTTTTTATAATTCATTTTTTCAAATTTAGATTATTGTTGTAAATACGAAAGTAATGGATTTTGAAAAAATAAAAAGGAAAAAACACTTAAATTTGTTTGTTTTCAAAAAAGAATTTTTCATTACTAAATTCTTTTTTCCATTTTTGCGGAAAAATTGACAGACTGTAAGAATTTAAGAAAAAATTAAATGGAAATTATAGATAAAATAAATCAACTACGTAAAGAAAAAAATGCGGTTATTTTAGCTCATTATTATGTTCGTGGTGAAATTCAAGATATTGCGGATTTTGTTGGCGATAGTTTAGCCTTATCGCAAGAAGCCGCCAAGACCGATGCCGATATAATTGTTTTTGCCGGCGTGCATTTTATGGCAGAAACCGCTAAAATTCTTTCACCCGATAAAAAGGTTTTACTACCGGATTTAGAGGCAGGTTGTTCGTTGGCAGATTCAGCTCCGGCAGATGAGTTTGAAAAATTTGTAAAGGAACATCCCGAGCACCTGGTTATCACCTACGTTAATA
>JALSLF010000409.1 GCA_026988445.1 Bacteroidales bacterium | reverse complement strand
CCAAGTTTAAGTTTATCAATGCGTTTGTTTAACTCTTTAAGTAAGTTTTTATAGTTCTCTTTGTTTTTTGAAAATTTATCACTCATAGGTTGGGTTTTTTTTGAAACCAAATGTACATTATTTTTTTTAAATTCAGTGGTTTAGTTTTAACTAAATTAAGCAATTATTGGTAAAAAGAACTCACAATATCTTGATTTCGAAAAGTTTATACAAAAAGTAATAATAGCTTTAGGTATCTGAGTCTTTTTTATAAATATTTTGAATTCAATACATTGGTGCTTATTAAAGTAGATAACCGCTTAATTTAAGTTTTAAACAATTTAATTGCCTTAATTTGGTAATTTAAGTATTTTAAAACTAAAATTTGTATGTTAGTTAATAATTACTAACTTTGCATAATTGTTTAATTACTACATTTTTTAAAATGAATTTAGTAAATTTATACAAAGTTTTAAAATGAAACAAGCCACGTAAACTGGACGGTTCTTCCGCTGTAGCGGAACAGGCTATGTGGCAAAATAAATAATTTAAAATAATCACATGAAACATCCATGATTAATAATTAAACACACAGGGCAATGATTATTTAAGTCGATTAATTAAACATAACCCTTTATATTAGTGGATGTTCCATGAGACCATTAAAAATAATTTAAAAAATAAACTCATGAAAAATATTTTTAAAAATATATTATTTCACTAAAATTTAATAAATGATAACAAGAAGAATTTTTTATTTCTTATTCCTTTTATTGATTACGAACTTACTTAATGCACAACAAAAATTAACTATTGGGATTAGTAAAGATGCTGATACTAAGGAGTTTGTCGAATTTAGTCGTCTTCTTAGTAAAGAAATTTCCGGCATTACAAGTGCTAAGTACGATATTCAATTCAAAGAATTGACCGGTAATTGGAATCCTAAGAAGATAAACGACAATAACACTACTTTGATGAATGATAATAATATAGATATTGTTATTACATTAGGGTATATTTCATCTACGGAAATTTCAAAGTTAAGTAATTTTTCAAAACCGGTTATTGCAGCCAATATATTGGATAGAGACTTGCAGAAACTGCCTTTGAAATCCGGTAATACTACGGGTATCTACAATTTTACATATATTGAGCCTGTTATTCGCCTAAAAGATGACTTTTTGGAGTTTAGCAAAATATTTAAAGCAAAGGAAACAGCTATATTTGTTCCTAAGGTTTTTAAAGAAAACTTTCCTCAAATAATTGATTTTTTTAAAATGAATGCCCAAAATACCAATGTATCTTTTGTTTTTATTGATACAACAGGGGAGGATGCAATTAGTCAGATAAATGACAATGTGGATGCTGCGGTTATTTTACCTTTAATTAAGTTTCCTTTGAATGAAATTGAACATTTATTTGATAGTTTAAATAAAAAACAGATACCTAGTTTAGCTGTTAGTGGATTAGATTATCTTGAGAAAGGTGCAACCCTAACTTTAACCCCTAAGTTTACATTCCAGCAACTTGCACGACAGTTAGCATTGAGGGTTTTGAAAATTACCGAAGGGCTTAATCCTTCTCAATTGCCTGTAACTATTGAAAGTATGCGTAGGGTGCCTATTATAAATATGGCCGGTTTACGCGAAATTAGCAAATTTCCGGAATGGAACTTATTAAATGAATCTGTTCTGATTAATGCAAGTAAATTTCCAAACGGAAAAGAAATTAACTTTCGATTAGTAGTTGCCGAGGCACTAGCAAATAATCTAAAAGGTAAAATTTCGCGACAAGATGTTTTAATTGCAGATAAAAATGTACAAATTGCAAAATCAAATTTGCTGCCTCAAGTTAGTGTGGGAGGAAGTACTGTTTGGTTAAGTGAAAATTTAGTTGAAGCATCTATGGGACAACGTGGATCTTTTACTTTAAACGGTTCTGCTTCTCTAAAGCAAGTTCTTTTTTCGGAAACTGTGTTTGCAAATATTAAAATCAATAAGCTACTTGCCGACAGTAAAAAATATTTTGATGAGCAAACGGTTTTAGATCTTATTACGCAAGCATCGGGAGCATATATTGCTTTACTTTTTTCTAAAAGTAATTTATTAATACAAAATCAGAATGTAAATGCTACAATTGAGAATTTACAGGCAGCCAAGGCAAAAGAAGAGGTAGGACAAAGCGGACTTTCGGATGTTAATCGTTGGATTAGTGAGTTGAATTTGAATAAAATTAAATTTAATGATGCCTATACCGCTTTTAGGAGTAATATGTACGAATTAAATAAACAATTAAACAGTCCTATTGATTTAAGTATTAATATTCCCGATTCGAACTCAATAGATAAAACAATAATTTTAAACCAGGATTTATTAAACGACATATTTAAAAATCCAATTCTTACGGAGCGGTATGCAAGTTTTATTATCGCCGAAATGTTAAAAAATTCACCGGAGATAAAACAACTGGCTGCTCTGGCAAAAATAGCCGAACGAAAAACAGCTTTGTATAAGCGCAGCTGGTTTATGCCGGAAGTAGCGTTAATGGCAGGGGCAGACCAAGCATTTATTCGAAACGGAACTATTCAACCACCCAATATGCCTGTTCCTTCTCCTCCGGACGATATGACCTATAATGCAGCAATTAGCCTTAAAATACCTATTTTTCAAGGAGGAAAATCATCTAATGAAATGAAGAAGTCTGTTATTGAATTAGATAAAATAAATTATCAAAAAAATGATTTATTAAATCAATTAGAATCGACTATACGTACAAGTGTTCAGCGTTTAAGGACATCTTATCTGGAATTGGATTTGTCGGCAAATGCCGCCTTAGCGGCTGAAAATAATTTTAAGATTATTCAAGATGCTTATTTTCAAGGAACGGTTAATCTAATTCAGTTGATTGATGCGCAAAATGTTATGATTAAAACTAAAAATATGGCAAATATAGCTTATTATCAATATGTTTTGGATTATATCCAGACACAGCGTTTACAAGGAAAGTTTATGTTTCTTGCTTCAAAGGAAGAGCAACAAACTTATACTGATAATATGCGAGCCTTCTTATTTGCAAAATAATTTATTTTATAGAAACTTTATTCGTAAAAAGTAAATTACTTTTTATAAACTTTTAAAACATATAAATTTTAGAATATGAAATTATTTTATTTACTACTGATAGCTTTATTTTTATTTGGCTCGTGCAGTAAAAACGAAGAAAAACAAGAAGCCGTAAGACCTGTATTTTACAAAAAAGTTTCAGAAACATTAGTTGAAGGCAAGCGCAGCTTTGCAGGTATTTCACAGGCTGAAAATGAGGCGAAACTTAGCTTTAAAGTTGGTGGAATACTTGAAAAAATACATTATAAACTGGGTGAGAATATTAAAAAAGGAAGTATTTTAGCGCACTTAAATGATGCTGATTACAGAATTAATTTTGAAAAAGCACTTGCAGCAAAAAAAAATGCAGACATTCAATTAACCAGTGCAAAATCTGCTTATTTACGAATTGAAAAACTTTATGCAAATAACAATGCTTCATTAAACGATTTTGAAAAAGCAAAAGCACAATACGAATCGGCAAAATCAATGGCTAAAACTGCTCAATCTCAGCTTGAAGCTGCCCGAAATCAGTTGAGCTATACAAAACTAAAGGCACCATTCAATGGTTCTATATCACAAATACTGGCAAAAGAAAATGAGATGATTGGTGCCGGAAGACCGGTTTTGGTTTTTGTATCAAACGGTGCGATTGAAATTAGAACACAGGTTCCCGAAAATGTAATCTCTCATATAGATACAGGGAAAACCGTGCAGATTAGCTTTTCTGCAATAAAAAATAAAATATTTACAGGGAAAATATCTGAACTTGGAAAAAGTACTGGTGTTGCCTCAACCTATCCGGTAATTATTGAATTGTTAGATGAGTCGGATATGATTTTACCCGGTATGGCTTGTACTATAGACATGAATTTTGAGTCAAAAAAAATAGATAATCAATACATTACAATTCCTGTTGATGCTGTTGCTCATGATGAGGGCGGTGATTTTGTATATGTTGTTCAAAAAAGTAATACCGAAGGTATTTATCTTGCAAAAAGGAGAAATGTTAATTTGGGAGAACTTACGGCAAACGGCTATGTGCTCAAAGAAGGTTTAAACCCTGATGATATTATAATTACCGCCGGATTAAGTTTTATGTATGATGGCAGAAAGGTAAAACTTCTTGAAGAGTAATTATTTATCAAAACTTGTATTCAGACTTAAAAGGTGAAAATACATTTAATCTTAAAAAAATATCATAATATAAATATGAACTTTTAAAAATGAATCTTACAAAAATTACTTTAAATAATAGTAGAATTACAATAATTGCCTTATTAATTGTTGCTTTGGTTGGTATAAGCAATTATTTTGATTTGTCAAGAGACAGTATGCCACCCTATACGATAAGGATAGCAACGGTAATTACCAAATTTCCGGGAGCAAACCCGCAAAAGGTTGAAGCATTGGTTACTGATAAGATTGAAGAGTCTATTCGTGAAATGGTTGAAGTAAAAACCATTGAAAGCGAATCACGCACAGGACTGTCTGTTATTGTTGTAAAATTAAAAGATTATGTTAAGCAAGATGAATTACAAGCTGTTTGGGATGAATTAAAAGATAAGGTAAGCGAAGTGCGTCCTCAGCTTCCGCAAAATATTATGGGACCCATTGTTAAGGATAAAGATATAGGTACTGTGTTTGGTATCATATTGGGTGTAACAAGCGATGGGGTTCCTTATAATATTTTAGAAAATTATGCCGATGATATAAGAGATAAACTTTTGCAATTACCGGATGCTGCAAAAGTTAAATATGGTGGAGTACAAGAAGAAAGAGTAATTATTGAATTTGATGACCAGCAACTTTCAAGATTTGGGCTTAATGCCATGAAATTAAAAGGTATAATTTCAGGCACAAATATTCTTTATCCCGGTGGGGCAGTAAATGTTGGTAAAAAAAGAATTATTTTGGAACCTTCCGGTAGTTATGAATCAATAGAAGATTTAAAAAGAACATTAATTCCAACAGGTACCGGGGCAACCGTTTTTCTTGGTGATATTACTAATATTTACAGAGATTATATTAATCCGAAAGAGAAAATTGTAAAGGTTAATGGTAAGCCTGCAATAGCCTTGTTTATGTCTTTAAAAAAGGGTGCTAATATAGTTAGACTTGGTAATGATGTTCAAAAACTAATTCCTGAAATTAATGCCGAATTGCCTATTGGTGTTGAGTTGGTGCGAATTGCTTCACAAGACCAAATTGTAAATAAGCAAGTAAATAATTTCTTAATAAGTTTATTGCAATCAATAGTAATTGTTTTGATAGTTATGCTTTTTTTCCTTGGTTTTAGAACCGGCTCTTTAGTTGCAGCATTAATACCAATGGTTATTGTTTCTACATTCTTTTTTCTGAACTTATTTGATTTGGGTTTAAACAAAGTTTCACTGGCAGCTTTAATAATTTCTTTGGGTTTATTTGTAGATAACGGTATCGTAATGTCAGAATCTATTCTGGTACGCGTACAAAAAGGGCAAAGTATTTTTCAGGCAAGTGTAGATTCTTGTAAAATTCTTATTGTTCCTTTATTGATTTCTACTTTAACCACTTCTTCTGCATTTTTATCTTTTGCACTTGCCGAAACGCCTATGGGCGAAATGGCTTCACCTTTATTTTCGGTAGTAACAATTTCTTTGTTAAGCTCATGGTTTTTAACTTTTACTTTTATTCCTTTACTTGCATTGAGTATAGTAAAAGTAAAACAACATAAGAGCAATGAAAAAACCGGTAAGCTTGATGCACAAATGGAAAAAGTTAATCTGTGGTATAATAAATTGTTGCTTAAAATTTTGAATAAGCAGCTTTCTTTTATATTTGTGATATTGCTTTTGTTTATCATCGCGATAGCGGCAATGCCTTTTCTGCCATTTAAACTTGTTCCCGACAGCGATAGAAATTTAGTAACCGTAGATGTAAAATTTCCATCTGGAACACAAATTGAAATAACTGAAAGAGCAATAGCTAAAATAGAAAAGTATATTTTAGACTCTTTGCTTGTGAAACAGGATGAAGAAAAACCGGGAGTATTAGATTTTTCATCTTTTATAGGAGAAGGTCCCGAGCCTTATGACTTAGGTTATTTTAAAAATGAGGCAAATTCCAGTTATACCCATATGTTATTGAATACTACAGGTGATACCGATAATGATTATGTTATTGCCAAATTAGACAGATATTGTTTTAATAATTTTCCTGATGCGGATATACGTGTTAACAGGTTAACAGGAGCCGGTGCATCAGGCACACCCGTTGAAATTCGTATTTCCGGTAAAAATCCTGAAAAATTAGCAATTATAACAAAAAAGTTGAAAGAAAAACTGGTTAATATTCAGGGAACTAAAAACATTACTGATGACTGGGGTCCGAAAATGAAACGATTAATTATTAAGATAGATGAAGATAAAGCGCAGGCGGTCGGTTTAACAAATAAAGATATTGCCATAGCACTAAGTGCAGGATTGTCAGGGTTTAAAGTTGATGATTTTCGTGAACAGGACAAAAGCATACCTATATATATTAAGGTGAAAAATAGCGATGAATATGATATTAATAAAATTGAAAACTATAATATCTTTTCTCCTTTAACACGTCAAAATGTTAGCCTTTCGCAGATTGCTGAAGTTGTTATTGATTGGCAATTTGCTAAAATAATCAGAAAGGACTTAAAACGAACGATGACCGCCGGAGCTTATTTAAAACAAGGATTTACAGCTAAGGATGTTTTTACATCAATTACACCTTGGCTTGACGAGCAAAAAGCAGACTGGCCCGAAGGCTATAAATATGATTTTGGTGGTGAAGATGAAGATACAGCTGATAACTTAGGCGCAATTGTTGTGTGGTTGCCTTTGTCTTTCGGTTTAATTTTACTTTTATTAGTTCTACAGTTTAATTCTATTCGTAAATCAGTAATTGTGTATTCAACTATTCCGATAGGTATTATCGGTGTTGTGTTTGGTTGGTATGTCGGACAATCTTTTGTTAGCTTTTTCGGTATTCTTGGAGTTATTGCTCTTGCCGGTGTGGTAATTAATAATGCAATTATTTTAATTGACCGTATTGAAGTAGAAAAAGAAGAAAACCCTGATATTTCGGAACAAGAAGCGGTTATGCTTGCCGCAAATCATAAATTCAGACCCGTAATACTTACTACCTTAACAACATCATTAGGCATGTTGCCTTTGCTTTTTGGAGGTGGTTTACTATGGCAGCCCTTATCGCTGGCAATTATTTTTGGTTTGTTATTTGGTACGGTAATAATTTTGCTCTACGTTCCGGTTATTTACTCAATACTCTTTAAAGTAAAATTTAAAGGCTTTGAATTTAAACTTCATTAAACTATATAATTATTTGCTTTAATAAGTGTAACTTATTAAAGCAAATATTTTCAGAAGTATAAGCATTAAATTTAGCTAAGTGCAAAACAAAAGGATTTAAAACTGCACATTTGTTATAATTGAGGTATTAAGCATTTGATCTTTATACAGGCTTTTTTCTACAAAAGAGTAGCCTAAACCATCGGTACTTATATCCCAAAGTTTACCCCGTATAAAAACATTAATGCCGGCGCGAAACTTGTAATTTCTAAATCTGCCTGCCATTGCATACTTTTCCCATGCTTGACGCTCCGTAATTTTATTAATGTCTTGTGTATCTACATCTTTTGGGTTGGGGTAGCCGCTATATCCTTGCCATTTAGTTTGCATCAAACCGGCTGGTGTCATAAAAGAGGGTACTGCAATTAAATCGCAGTTTTTGTTTTGAAAATGTTTATATACACCGGCATACCAGCTATCGGCACAAACAATTATGCCTAATTTACCTACCGGTGTTTCATAAACAGGTAAGTTTTCAATTTTTCCTTCGGAAAGAAAACTTTGCTCGTCTTTTGTAGGAAATACTTTTACGGTAATTTTCGGGTCTATCTTTCCATCAGGGTGAAATAGAAATGAAACATTGTATAGATTACCTGCTTGCGGTATAATTTGATTATTTTCAACTTTCGGATTTGGTAAAACAATAGAGCCACCAACAATACTTAGATTATACTTTTTTGCTAATTTAGATAAAACATTACCGTATATTTTTGCCATTTTTGGAGCTTTCATTCTAAAAACCGCATCGCGCACTTTGTCTTTTGCCTTTGCCGATAGATAAGCAGTCGTAAAAGAAAAAATATTGCTTTTTACCATAATTTGCATTGCTTTTTCAATGTTTTTACTACTGTAAACAGTATTTTTTTCATCGGCAGCAACCAGCCATGTTCCAATATATTCAGGTAAAACCACTATTGTATTTTTATGTAACCAATGCCTTGATTTTGCTTCGAGTAAATAATACTCCAGCTTAGCTGAAAAAGCATTTTCGTTTTGATAATCTTTAGGCTCCATAAGTGGCTGAATTGCTAAAAAATTACCCTTTTTTAGCGTATCTCTATGCTGATTTACTACCAGCATTCCTACATGGGTTTCAGGTATTGTAGCTTTTCTATCGGCATTTGCCCAAATATTATAAATAAGCAATGTTATGATGATACTAAGTGAAATAATTAATGTTTTTTTCATTTGATTATTTTTAAATTGCGTTTATTTGCCACATAGCCTGCATCCACATGTATAAAGAGTTATGCTTATTTTATCAACATAAATAATCATTTTCCTGTGTCCGCCAGCTAGCGGATGGATGTTTCATAATCTAATCCTCTTTGTTTTTTTCAAAACTACTTTTGAAGTTTTTTAAATAATCTGTCCATTTTTGATTTTTATAAGCATCATCGCCAACAAATTTTATTAAGGGTTCAAAAGTTTCCGGAGTCATATATTCCTGTTTCTTATCTAAAAATTTACCGTTTTCATCGAATACTAAAAATGCAGGAAATTTCATTTGTCCGTTTAAAAAACTTATAGCCAGTTGGTGATAGCCGTGTGATAGATTTTCGTTGATAAAAGTTTGTCCGAACAGATGAACGGTATCTTTCATTTTTACATCAATATTTACCGGATAAAATTTTTCGTTCAAATACTTAGCTATTACAGGGTCGTTATAAGTTTTTAAGCGCATCATGGTACAACTTATATTGTAATTATTATATAAATTGACAAAAATCTTTTTATGTGTTGTTTTTGCCAACTCAAAAGCCTCTTCAATTGGTTTCCATTTTACTAAAACTCGGGTCATAATTTGTTTCCTGCCGGGAGGGTAGGTTTTAAAATAGTATTTTTCAAAATCTTGATAGGGGAGGGCTTTATTGGCATCTTCCGCATAATAAATGAGTATTGGAAAAATTGAATCTCTGCTTTTAAAACCTTTATAAACAGAGCCTACCGCTTCGCGCGAAAATACTACTGAACTTGGCGAATTAGGAAGGGTATCGCCTGCCAATTTAAATGCCAAATCATGAATGCCCTGATTATTGCCTGTATTTGAAAAATATTGTCCGTCAAAAAAACGAATAGTATCTTTTGCATAAATATTTAATTTTATGGGATAGAAAAGAACATTCAGATAATTAGCTACTTCTTTCAGTCCAAAAGTTTTATTTAGCATTAATTGAGATGAGTCATTATTACTGTACAAAAAAACATATACCGGCTTTTGCTTTTCTGCAAACAGTTTTTGTGTTTCTTCAAATGTTTTCCAGTTTACTTTGCTTGTATCTGTAAACTTATTGACATTTTGTGCGTTAATTAAATTATAAAACAATACAGCTATTAATAGAGTGCTTACTATTTTGTTCATATCTGTTCAAATTTAATTATCAATAAATTGCTTGAAATAATAAAACGCTAAATTAAAAAAATGCGTATATTTATACTCGATTTCTTAGACTAAAATAATTTTCAAAAAAATAAAAGAGATTAATATACGTTTAACTCTTATTACCTTTAAAGCACACGACTATGTATAAAAAGCTATTGCTCATTTTATTTATTGCCCATTCATATTTTGCCTATGCGCAGGATGTATATGAAAAACCGCTTAATGAATCTTTAAAGAATGTATTAAAAATACAGAAAACAAAGGCAAAAGGCTTTAGTTTTGAAAACTTTACTATGGGGATTAAAGGAGGCGTTAATTTTTCATTAGTTATCCCAACTGCCGGAAATTCTATTTTTAGCGGTAGTAATTCAGCGAAAGATTATAATCCTTTTTATCAAAATTTAGGTTACCAAATGGGCTTTATTCTACGCTACAGCATTTCTCGCGATATTAAAATCAGCATCCAACCTTCAATCAATGAATACTCATATCGATACAGTACCGAATATTCATGGACAGGTTCAACCAATTTAAGTTATTTGTTAGAGTACAAACAAAATATGCGGTTTTTTGAAATCCCTTTGATTGTTGGTTATTATTTTAAGGCACAAAAATGGCAGCCTTATGTTCAGGGTGGCGGATATTATGCAATGTTGATGAATTCCAATTCATATACCGATGTTACAGAAACTTTAGATAATCAGGTATTAAACTCTAGCTCTACGGTAAACTCAAACGGTATATATAAAAAAAATCAGTATGGATTACTTGCAGGAGCCGGTATTCGTTATGCTGCAGGTAGAACCATGATTGGTTTTGAAGCAAACTATCGTTTTTTATTATCGCCCCTTAGCTCTACGGCAAGCCGTTACGGAAATAATCAGGTAATTGGAAATTATGATATACCGGATGAGGTTTTGTTTAATAATATTGCACTAACTATTAATATAACGGTACCCTTAGTGTGCAATGAAAAAAAGAACGGACCTTACATATTTTGTTCAAATTAAAGCTAAAAAATCCAAAAAAATAATTATATGAATATCAAAAACTTAGTTCTTTTTACTTTATTGATTTTATTTTTTAGTCAATGTAAAAAAGATACCATTAATCCGGAAAATATTTTTGCAAAAATATATGACGACAGTAATTCTGATTTATCCTATTACCCTTTGTCAATAATTCAATCAGGCGATGGGGGATATTATATTTTAAGCGCATTATCGGTTGATACTACACGTGAATTTTTAAATACGCATATCACTCGCACCGATATGTATGGTGAGCTTTTGTGGCAAGCTACTCTTCCTGAGCCTTATGTTAGTCCTGTAGAGGGGTTTGTGGTAGCAGGAAATGAATTGCATTTTTTATGTATGGATAGAACATCGCTGGGAACTTATTTGATGAAAGTAGATGATGCTAATCAATCAGCCGTAGTTGTAGAAAGTTTTAATGATATTGTATATCCGTTAGCTGCTTCACAAACTCCTGACAAAGGCTTTTTGTTATTGAATTATGATAGAAATTCGCGCAGTTCGCAACTTACTAAGTTTACTGCTACATTTTCAGCACAGTGGGATACAAAATTTTCGGTTGTGGAAGATGCCGAAGCAATGTTAATTGCACATATGACACGTTCGGGAAAAGTTTTACCCTTTTTTACAGGTACTGTAGGTAGCGGGAGTGCTTATTTTGTGAATGCACTTTTCAATTATAGTTTAGCTTTACTTTTTGTAGATGCAAATAGTGGAGACCGTACAGGCTTAATCTTTGGTGAACGTTATGATGCAGGTATTAGTGCAGCGGTAAATATTCAAGGAGAAACTTTTGCAGCTTCGCGTTTTGTTTTTAATAGTCATTATATTTTACCTACAGTAAATTTTAGTTTGTCTTCGATAATTAGTGCAAACGATTTAAGCGGTGAGCCGGTTGCAGAACTTGCCGATGATGCACATACACGTATTAAAGTAATATCGGTAGATAATCAAAACCTGATTGTTTATGCAT
>JALSLF010000408.1 GCA_026988445.1 Bacteroidales bacterium | reverse complement strand
GAAAAACAATAAAATATTCAATCATTGGAACACTTTGGACTTCTGTTACGCTTTCATTTATATTTGGTTCTCATAATCTGATTCTTGGCGGTGCACACGGATATTACATCAGCAGCCTTTTGGTTTCGTTTCTCGGAACCGCAGGTACTGCCTTTTTATTATTTATTATCCTTGCCGGATTTATTCTTTTTACTTTTGATAATTCATACATTTGGTTAACCGGTTTATTTGGCATGGATAATCCCAAAGAGCAGCAAAGCATAAAAGCACAAACAGTAAATACTTCGGGAATAGATTTCTCTGATGACCCACCCGAAGAACTATCCTTAGGAACAAATATTAATTTAGATACCAATGAATTAATAGAAACGGTGGATCGTAAACATTTACTTTTACACGATGACGGAAGAGTTGAAGACAAAGAAAGTTTAGGCTTTGAAGTAGAAAATACCGTTAAAACCGATGAAAAAAAATCGGATAAAAAAGATGAATTAGTACTTAATGTTGAAAAGAACGAAGACATTCAGGCTGATGAGATTGAACAAGAGCCTTACGATCCGACAAAAGAACTTTCAAACTATAAATTTCCGCCAATAGATTTATTGGATGATCATAGTGCTGAAGATTCAATGGTTACTCAAGAAGAATTATTATTAAACAAAAATAAAATTGTAGAAACCCTTAGAAACTACAAAATAGAAATTACGAAAATAAAAGCAACCATAGGACCTACAATCACACTTTACGAGATTGTGCCGGCACCGGGGGTTCGTATTTCAAAAATTAAAAATCTTGAAGATGATATTGCTTTAAGTTTGGCTGCTTTAGGTATCCGTATCATTGCTCCAATGCCCGGACGTGGAACAATCGGGATTGAAGTACCCAATATGAAACCAAAAATAGTTTCTATGCGTAATGTAATTTCTTCGCTGAAATTTCAAGAAGCTAAATATGAGCTGCCCATAGTGCTCGGAAAAACCATTTCGAACGAATCCTTTGTAGTTGATTTAACAAAAATGCCACACCTTTTGGTAGCAGGGGCTACGGGTCAAGGTAAATCGGTGGGTTTAAATGCAATTATAACTTCATTATTATACAAAAAACATCCGGCAGAAGTAAAATTTATATTTGTTGACCCCAAAAAGGTAGAACTTACCCTATACGAACGCATCGAAAAACATTTTTTGGCAAAATTGCCCGATATGGAAGATGCAATTATAACCGACAACCAACAAGTTATTAATACGCTTAACTCTTTAAGTGTTGAAATGGACAACCGCTACAACTTGCTTAAAGCCGCAGCAGTTCGTAATATTAAAGAATACAATACCAAGTTTATTAACCGTAGGTTAAACCCGCAAAAAGGACACAGGTATTTGCCTTATTTAATTTTAGTAATTGATGAGTTTGCCGATTTAATTATGACCGCCGGTAAAGAAGTAGAAATGCCGATTGCTCGTTTGGCACAGCTTGCTCGTGCAGTTGGAATACATCTGATTATTGCTACTCAGCGTCCTTCAACAAATATTATTACCGGAACAATCAAAGCAAATTTCCCTGCACGTATTGCGTTTAAAGTTGCTTCGATGATTGATTCAAGAACTATTTTAGATAGTCCGGGAGCTAATCAATTAATCGGGCGCGG
>JALSLF010000407.1 GCA_026988445.1 Bacteroidales bacterium | reverse complement strand
TGACCGCCGGTAAAGTTTGGGGCGATTTGCCTTATTTTGAACTTTTTAACGGACACGGTAGTTACTACGATTTTACTATTGAAACGGCAAACAGTTTTGCTACCATGCGTATGAACGAATTTTTATCCGATGAGTTTGCCGCCTTGTATTTTCGGCAAGATTTTGGCAGTTTATTATTTAAAGGTGAAAAATTTCGACCCGAAATTGTTATCATAACAAATATTGGTTTCGGAAGACTGTCAAAACCGGATTTACAGCGAAACTTGGAATTTAAAACCATGGAAAAAGGCTATTACGAAAGTGGATTATTATTAAACCGGCTTTTAAAATCATCGGGTATTATGGGCATTGGTTTTGGAGCCTTTTATCGTTACGGACCTTATGCTTTGCCCGAAACAAAAGATAATTTTGCTTATAAGTTGAGTTTTACTTTTGATTGGTAGCTTGTTCCCGGCAGATGGATGCGTTCAGCAATGCGCAGCCTGACTATTGGCAGAATGATTATTGAATAATTTTAGAACAACTGATGGTGCTATTAATTAAAAAAAATATATTCGTAATTTAGCACCAAAGGTGCAAGATATTACAGCATTGGGCAAAGCCCAATGACTTCTAATAATAATAAAATTAGCACCAAAGGTGCGAAATAATATTTTAAACTTAAATTAGTATATTCTACCGAAATCCAAAATTATTTCCGTAAATTATCGGGCAAATTTATCACGCACCTTTGGTGCTCACTTGTTTTTTTGATACCATATACCTATCCCTTTGGAATAGGCTATTATATTCTGCACCTTTGGTGCTATTAATTAAAAAAAATATATTCGTAATTTAGCACCAAAGGTGCGAGATATTATAGCATTGGGCAAAGCCCAATGACTTCTGATAATAATAAAATTAGCACCAAAGGTGCGAAATAATATTTTAAACTTAAATTGGTATATTCTACCGAAAATCCAAAATTATTTCCGTAAATTATCAGGTAAATTTATCACGCACCTTTGGTGCTTACTTGTTTTTTTGAAATCATATACCTATCCCTTGGGGATAGGCTGATATATTGCGCACCTTTGGTGCTAAGAAACTGCTTTTGACTTTTTAAAAGCGATACTCCTTAATAGATAAAGTCTGAATTGGAAATATTGTAAACAATATTTATCTTTACAATTAAAATATATTACTATGAAACATCCATCCGCCGGCTGGCGGGCACAGGGCAATGATTATTTAAGTCGATTAATTAAACATAACCCTTTATATTTGCGGATGTTCCATGAGACCATAAAAATAATTTAAAAAATAAACTCATGAATAATAAGATATTCTTTTTTATATTACTGATAATAAGCAGTATTCATATTGTTGCTCAAGAATCTGCCGTATTGGTAGAAGATAATTTTTCGGATAATCGATACAAATGGTGGGTAGGAAAAACCCAAAACGGAAGCGGCGAAATACTTCGCGGCGAATACATCATTAAATATACAGGACAAAAATCATGGGCAAGTAATATTCATACGGGCTTAAATCCGCGATACGATTTTGTTATCGAAAGTCGTATCAGTCGTATTTCAGGCACGGCAAACAATGGTTACGGGCTTATTTTCGGCAAAGGTAAAAACGGATATTTCAATTTTATCATCACTCCGC
>JALSLF010000406.1 GCA_026988445.1 Bacteroidales bacterium | reverse complement strand
GTTTAGGGTTTGAGTGTTATTAATGGTAGCTGGTAACCGGATGCTGTTGTTCTATGTTTTTCCTCTAAATAACGGCTGTTTGTTAAGCATTCAATTAACAAAGTAAATCTCTAAAAAAAATAGCTTATGGAAAATAATTCTGTACGTATTGATAAATATCTTTGGGCAGTGCGTCTTTTTAAAACACGCAGTCAAGCTGCCGAAGCCTGTAAAAAAGGAAAGGTTTTGATTAACGAACTACCGGTGAAACCTTCGCGTGAGATAAAACAAAATGAGCTGTTTGAACTGAAAAAAAGTCCGGTAGTTTATAAATATCGTGTTAAACAATTACTAAAAAACCGAGTAGGAGCTAAGCTGGTTGCCGATTATTTGGAAGATATTACTCCGCCGGAAGAACTTTTTAAATTAGATGTCGAAAAAAATATGCCTTATTTTAAACGAGATAAAGGAACCGGAAGACCTACAAAAAAAGACCGTAGGGATATAGACCGCTTATATAGCTAATGGAAACCAAAATTCAGGGTAATTAATCAAACACACTTACAAAATGTTGATTGCTAATAAAAAAAAGAAAGAAAATATTGCCGAATATATTTTATACATGTATCAAGTTGAAGATTTGCTACGTGCTTTTAATTTTGATATAGATAAATTATCGGAAAATATTATTGTTTCATTTAGTGATAACGAACAAATAAGGAAAGACATCAAGGAATGGTATGCAAATATTATTCAAATGATGGAATTGGAACAAATCAAAGAAAAAGGACATTTGCAAATTGTTAAAAATATAGTTATCGATTTGGAAAATCTGCATAAAGAACTATTGAATAATCCCGTAGAAAAGGAGTATCAGGCTAAATATTATAAAGCTGCACCCAATATTGCCGAATTATCGGGGAAAATGCAGGCAAAAAACTTAGCTGAAACAGAAATTATGTTTCACGGGCTTTATGCATTGATGCTTATGCGCTTGCGTAAGCAGGAAATTACCCCCGAAACCACCGCAGCCATGAATACATTTAGCGATTTACTGGCACTATTATCAAAAAAATACCACGAAAGAGAAAAAAAAGAACGGACAGAGTGGATGTAATTATCTCAACTTATCCGTTAACAGTTTTATCTCAAAAGCCGCCGGTTTGTTATTGTAAATGATATTGTAAACAGCATAAGTTATGGGCATATAAATTCGGTATTTTTGATTTATTTGATGAATACAATCTACGGCATAATACCCCTCGGCAACCATATTCATTTCTAATTGTGCGCTTTTAACTGAATAGCCTTTGCCAATCATCATGCCGAATGTACGGTTGCGACTAAACTTTGAATAGGCGGTTACCAATAAATCGCCCAAGTATGCAGAGTCTTTAATATCCCGACTAATAGGATGTACCGTATCTACAAAACGTTTGATTTCCTGAATGGCATTTGATATTAACACGGCTTGAAAATTATCGCCGTAATTTAGTCCATGACAGATACCGGCAGCTATGGCAAATACATTTTTTAAAACCGATGAGTATTCTGTTCCGTAAATATCATCCGATATGGTCGTTTTTATATAGCGTGTTTCCAGTTTATTGGCAATAAACTCGGCTTTAAGCAAATCTTGCGAAGCAATGGTTAAATAGGAGAGACGTTCCAAAGCAAC
>JALSLF010000405.1 GCA_026988445.1 Bacteroidales bacterium | reverse complement strand
AGAAGCGCTTCTTTTTTACTAATGCCCTTTTTTATTTTTCCTGTTTCCGCATTATAAAGCTGTTTATTATTTACCCAATAATAAGGCTTTCCTGCTATTTCTTTTAAAACTAAAGTTTTAATTTCCGGATTATTTTCTAAACTATCAGGACTTAACAGGTGTTTAAAGGTTTTTTGTTCGGGTGGAATTTTTTTATACTGATCACCATGTATTTCATCAATATTTGTCCAGCTGAAATATAAGCCGCTAATTGTCCAAAACAAGAACTGAATACCGAGAAAAATACCAAGATAACGATGTATTTTACGGATTTTTTTTGACGTTTTCCCCTTCATTTTTTTCTTTTACTGTTTAATGTTTCTTGCAGAAGTATGTGTTTTGATTATTTTCCATTTTCCATCTGTTTTTTTTAGTATGGAAGTGGCAACTCCTTTTCTGCTAATTGTTTTTGCATCTCTGCCTTTTTCTTCATCCGGCTTTATTTTAATGTGGTAAATATAGCTTTCTGTTGTAAAAGCATAAGGCAAATCAATTTTTGTATCGATTTTATAGTCTGTAAAATTAAAACTTTCAAAGTATTTAAGTTCAGGAGCCAAATGATGTTCTAAATAATGCGTAAAACTACCTTCAATCCCACCGGATTCAAATACTTCTGAATCTTTTGTGAAAAGCTCCGATAATCCGTCAGTAGATAAATTTTGGATGCCGTCTTTATATGCTTTCATGATTTGATTTACTGCTTGAATTTCTTTTTCAGGATTTGTATTTTTTGTTTCTTGATTATTCTTATTATTGCACGATGATACAATAATTAATGTAAAGAATATAAGAATAGATTTTAAATAATTCATTGTGTTAATTTTAACCTAAATTTATAAAAAAGCAAAGCTTGCTAAAAAACAAACTTTGCTAAAAAACTAAATATTTAAATTATAACTCTTTAAGAGCTGCTTTAAACTTTTTTGTTACGTCTTTGGCTATTTTATCCAGTTTATTGTTTCCCATAACACTCATGAGTGCAGCGGGGTTTACCATTACTACCTCGGTTTTTCCCTTGCCCAAATCTTTAATTAATACTTTGCAAGGCAGAAAAAGTCCAATGTTTTCTTCCTCTTGTATGGTTTGATATGCATAAGCCGGATTACATGCACCTAAAATTCTATAAGGTTTTAAATCAACATCGTCGAGCTTTTCTTTAAGTTTTTTATCCATATCTATTTCAGAAATAATACCAAAACCTTGTGCTTTTAAGGCTTCTTTTACTTTTAGTGTAGTTTCTTCAAATGAAAGATTTAACGTTTTACTGAAATAATAATCTTTACTTTTTTGTGCCGATACAATTTGTACCGCTAAAAGCATTAGCAATACTGATATAATTTTGATATTTTTCATAATTTTCCTCTTTTTTAATTATTTTACTTCATTTTATTTTAATACCCATAACTAAAATATCGTCAGTTTGGGGTTCTTCTTTACGCCATTGTTCAATAGATTTTCTTAAAATATCCTTTTGTTCATTCATTGGGCGTTTATGTATTTTAAACAACAAAGTATTTAATTTGTCAATACGAAACCTTCTGTTTTTAGGTCCGCCAAATTGATCGGTATATCCATCGGAAAACATATAAAAAATGGTTTCTTGGTTTAAGTCAATACTG
>JALSLF010000404.1 GCA_026988445.1 Bacteroidales bacterium | reverse complement strand
GTTTTACCCTTTTTTACAGGTAGTGTAGGTAGCGGGAGTGCTTATTTTGTGAATGCACTTTATAATTATAGTTTAGCTTTACTTTTTGTAGATGCAAATAATGGAGACCGTACAGGCTTAATCTTTGGTGAACGTTATGATGCAGGTATTAGTGCAGCGGTAAATATTCAAGGAGAAACTTTTGCAGCTTCGCGTTTTGTTTTTAATAGTCATTATATTTTACCTGTAGTAAATTTTAGCTTGTCTTCGATAATTAGTGCAAACGATTTAAGCGGTGAGCCGGTTGCAGAACTTGCCGATGATGCACATACACGTATTAAAGTAATATCGGTAGATAATCAAAACCTGATTGTTTATGCATCAAATACTCAAAATAATCAAGTGCTTTTAATTTTTTATGATTTAAGTACCGGCGAGTTAGTAAAAAAAACTTATTTAGGTTCTTCCAATCCTGTTAAGGTTGCTGATTTAATTCAAACGACTGACGGAGGACTGGCAATTCTTACACAAACTACCATTGCCGGACGATTTAAGCGGATTGCTTTGTATAAAATTCCGAAAGAACAAATATTGGGAAGTGAATAGGAATTAGTAAATTGGTATATTAGTAAATTGGTATATTAGTAAATTAGTTTAATAGTAAATTTCGTATATTAATAAATTGCGTATTTCAATAATAAGTTTTGTATTACCTAAATTCATGATAGAATCATAATTTTAATACACCAATATACCAATACACCAATATACCGATTAACTGTACATAAACTTTGCAAATACCAAATAAAAAGTAGCAATAATATTTACCAGATAATTTAGTAATAGCGGATATTGATACTTTTGGTCTTTATAATTGTCGTGAAGTATATATATAAAGGTAAAAAATACACCCAATGCCCACATAAGTAAAAACGACCAATTAAAACTACTAACATCATGAGTAGTCCATGTTTGATATACTTGTGGTATTACACCAATACTTAAAATAATATTCCCGAACCAACCGAGAAATTGAAAAAAGTTGAAGTTTTTTAAATTCATAATTTATGATTTAGCAAGATAAGAAAATAACTTTTCAAAATTATTTCCCGATGGATTTTGAAATAGTTTTAAATCAAATTCATGTATAATGGCAAAAATATGATCAAAAATATCGGATTGAATAGCTTCGTATTGTATCCAGCGCTGGTCGGCTGAAAATACATAAATTTCCAAAGGAAGACCATTAGGTGTAATTTGTAACTGACGAACCAATATGGTCATGTCTTTTCTCAACATGGGATGTTCTTTTAAATAATGTTCAATATACTTTCTAAAAGTTCCGATGTTTGTAATGCGCCTTGCATTAACCGAATTCCCTTCTTCTAATTTGTATTTTTTATTGTATTCGGCAATCTCCTGTTCTTTTTGTTCGATATATTTTTTAAGTAAATGAAACTCTTTAAAACGTTCAATCATTTTTTTATCGCAGAACTTAATGGTACTTGCATCAATAAAGAGTGAACGTTTAATTCTTCTTCCACCCGATTCTTCCATACCACGCCAATTTGCAAAGGATTTACTTACCAGCATATAGGTAGGAACTGTGCTAATGGTTTTGTCCCAATTTTGAATTTTACAAGTGGTTAATCCGATTTCCAATACCGTTCCATCGGCATTCAT
>JALSLF010000403.1 GCA_026988445.1 Bacteroidales bacterium | reverse complement strand
TTATTTTTTTGGTATGTAAATTGTACTATTTGCAAAGTGTTATTTGCATGAATAAATAAAGTAATCATTTTTTAAATTTTAGAATAACAACATTTGTAAAACAAGATAAGTAATTGTACCTTTATAAGCAGAATCAAAGATGAAAAGATTATTCATGGGCTATTTACTTTTAATAAAATTAAAAAGAATAAAATCTTATATTTTACTCTTATTCATAATATTACAAACTAATTCTCTTGCAGCACAAGCTCCAAACATAAAATTTGTACATATTACTCTTGAAGACGGTTTATCGCAAAGTTCAATTTATAGCATAGTACAAGATAATAAAGGGTTTATGTGGTTTGCCACACTCGACGGTCTAAATAAATACGATGGCTATAACATCAGTATTTATCGTAATAATCCGGCAGATAGTAACTCAATTTCGGATAATGTACTAAACTATCTTTATGTGGATAAGCCCGGGTATGGTGGAAAGCTTTGGATTGGCACACGGGGAGCAGGCTTGTGTGCTTTTGATGAAATTTTTGACCGTTTTACAACTTATGCTCACCAAAAGGATAAGCCGCAATCAATCAGTTCAAATAATGTGCGATATATCACCGGTGATAAAAAATATTTATGGATTGCTACATCTAACGGGCTAAATCGTATGGAACGCAATTCGGGGATATTTGAAAAATTTTATTTTAATGATAAAAACAAGAATTTTATAAATTGTATTATTTCGGGCAATGAAAATACATTATGGCTGGGCACAAACAACGGATTATGTAAATTTAATAAGAAAACCGGTAAATTTTTGTTTTATAATTTTAAGGATAAAACCGGTAAAATAAAAAAAGTAAATGAAATAATAAGTGGTGCAATAGACAATAATCAAATACTTTGGCTGGGAACAAATATGGGTATGATACGTTTTGACACAAAAAACAGTGCATATACAATTTACCAAAAAGAAAATAAGAAAAACACTTTAAGTAGTAACATCATAACATCAATTATCATTGATAAAGACCAAATTATCTGGATAGGAACTCAAAAAGGCGGATTGTGCCGTTATGATAAAAATAAAAACGAATTTAGCATTTATAAAAATGATCCGGCAATTCGTAGTTCATTACAAAACAATAATATTTTATCTTTATATCAAAATAAAGAAAATATTTTGTGGATAGGCAGTTCGTTGGGCGGAGTAGATAAATGGAACCGTGCTGCCGAAGAGCTAAGCCTTTTCAGGCATAATCCTTATGATGAAAACAGCCTAAGCAATAATCAAGTACGGAACATTTATCAAGACAGCAAAGGAAGAATTTGGGTAGGTACTGTACTTGGCGGATTAAACCTGTTTATTAAAAAGCAAAACAGATTTATTCATTATATGAATAATCCAAATAATCCAAACAGCCTTAGTAACAATCATGTGCGTGATATTTTAGAAGACAGCAAAGGCAGGTTTTGGATTGCAACCGACGGAGGAGGTTTTTGCCGTTTTTATCCCAAAAAGGAAAAATTTGAAGCTATTACAAGCGAAAACTCCGCTTTAAGCAATAACCGCATTTGGAACATCATAGAAGATAATAAGGGAATGCTATGGCTGGCAACCTACGGTGGCGGAGTAAACATCTATAATCCGGAAACAAAAAAATTTACTGTTTTAAAAAACACTCAGGATACAAACAGCTTAAGCAATGATTATACAACCGCTCTTTATAAAGATCATTTAGGGAATATATGGGTAGGCACTTTTGGCGGCGGTTTAAATTTATGGCAAGCCGAAACAAAATCATTTATTCATTACAAACATCATCCAAAAAATAAAAATTCAATTGGGAATAACCGGATATATGCAATTAACGAAGATAGTAAAGGACGTTTATGGATTGGAGAAAAAGGTGCTTTAAGCTTATTTGTAAGAGATAAACAAGAATTTGAAAATTTTGATGAACGCCACGGCTTACCCAATAATGTAATAATGGGCATATTAGAAGACAGCCATGGAAATATTTGGGTAAGTACCAACCGCGGGCTTTCAAAATTTAATCCTGAAACAAAAAAAGTTAGAAATTATGATATAAGAGACGGGCTGCAGAGTAATGAATTTCTTGTAGGTTCCTATTGTAAAACAAAAGACGGAAGATTTATTTTTGGCGGAATAAACGGGTTCAATGTTTTCAACCCAGACAAGATTGTTGATAATCCTAATTTACCTTCAGTGGTAATTACCGGATTCCAAATTTCAAATCAAAGCGTTAAGTTTGATACTACCATCAGTAATAAAAAAATAATCATCTTAAATCATAAACAAAACGATATTTCATTTGATTTTGTGGCATTAGACTACATTTTCCCAAAAAAAAATCAATATAAATATAAATTAATCGGTTATGATGATGATTGGGTAGATATAAAATTTAAACGATATGCTACTTATACCAATCTGCCACCCGGAGACTATATTTTTAAAGTAATAGGCTCAAATAATGATGAAGTTTGGAATACGGAAGGTACCCAAATTAAAGTAGAAATAGAACCGGCACTTTGGCAACGTTTGTGGTTTAAAATAGCTATTGCTTTATTGCTAATATTTTTAATCTCCTTATGGTTTTACCTGCGCATCAGGCGTATAAAAAAACAAAACGAACACCTTGAAGAGCAAGTTCGCTTGCGTACAGCAGAAGTTGTGCAACAAAAAGAGCAAATTGAGAAACATTTGCACGAAATCAGCGAACAAAAAAGAGAAATAACCGACAGTATTCATTATGCAAAAAGAATTCAAACAGCTGCATTACCCGTTGAAAATTTAATGCAAAATATTATTCCCGAACATTTTGTGTTATTTAAACCCAAAGATATTGTTAGTGGTGATTTTTATTGGACAAGCCAAAAAGACGGGAAATCAATAGTAGTTGCAGCTGACTGTACCGGACATGGTGTTCCGGGTGCTTTTATGAGTATGCTGGGTATAAGTTTCTTAAATAAAATTGTAAACGAAAAAGGAATTACCCGCCCCGATGAAATACTAAACCGTTTACGCGAAAATGTTATCCATGCTTTACACCAAACAGGCGAAGAGCAAGAAGCAAAAGACGGTATGGATATTACTGTTTGCACAATTATACAAAATGAAAATAAATTACAATTTGCGGGAGCAAATAATCCTTTGTATATTATGCTCAATAAGGAAATGAAGGTGGTTAAAGGCGATAAAATGCCCATTGCTTTTTACGATTATATGAAAGCATTTACTTTACATGAGTTTATGTATGCAAAAAATGATGTATTCTATCTTTTTTCTGACGGATATGCCGACCAATTTGGAGGTCCCAAAGGTAAAAAATTCATGTACAAACCTTTTCGTAATTTACTAATTGAAATATCAAACAAAACAATGAACGAACAAAAAAGTATTCTGAATAAAACAATTGAAGAGTGGCGTGGTAATTTGGAGCAGGTTGATGATATTGTTGTGTTTGGTGTACGTTTATAAAATAAAATATGATGCAAAAAATTATTTTTATCACCATTATTTTTGCTTGCTCAGTATTACAACTTACTGCACAAAATAATATTCCTGAACTGAAAAATAAGCTTAAAACAGCAACAGGCAGTGAAAAAATTGAACTTTTGTATAAACTGTCAAACCTGTATTTAAAAACAGATGCCAAAAAAAGTTTAAACTATGCAGAAGAAGCTTATAAATTGGCAAAAAAATCAAAAGATAAAAACAGGCAAGCTAATGCCCTCAATATGATAGGTACAGCTTATTATCAACTAAAAAGATATCGTTTGGCAATAAGGAATTATGAGCGAGAATTGGAGTTGAGAAAACAAATGGGGCAAAAATACTCAAAAATTAAAGTAGAATATAATCTGGCAGCCACTTACCAAATGAGTGGAAAAGAAAAAAAAGCATTAGAATTATATAAAGAAGTTTTAGACTATGCCAAAAAGAAAAAATATCCTGAATTAACCAAAAAAACATATCAGTCAATCATTCAGGTTTATGTAAGCGAAAAAGATTATAAAGATGCATTTTTATTTTTACAAGAATATCATAACTATTTAAACAATATAAAAACCAATTATACACAACAAAAAATTAATCTTTTAGAAACACAGTTTGAAGAGCACGAAAAAGAACTTAATAAAAAAGCAAACCGTTTAAAAGAAATAGACAGTGTTTTAAACGAACTTTTGATTGAGAAATCAACATTAGTTGAAGATACGATAGTTAAAGGATTAACAATAAATAAACTTGCAACCGATACTATAAAAAAAGCAGAAGAAATTAAAGTACAAAAAGAAGAAGTAAAGCGTAGAGAGCAATGGCTTGCCGGAGCTATTATCTTTATAGTTGTAGTATTGATTTTTTCATTTCTGCTAACATGGATGTATCGCCGGATGAAAAAAGCCTACAAACTCTTAGCAATACAAAATGCTGAAATACTTAAAAAAAACGAAGAAATTAAGGCGCAATCAGAATTAATTAAAACGCAATCAGACAAACTTGCTGAACAACACCAGATTACCTTAAAACAAAAGCAAGAAATTATCGACAGTATTAATTATGCAAAAAGAATCCAGCAAGCCATTTTCCCAACAAAAGAATATATTGATAAAATACTCAATGATCATTTTATATTGTTCAAACCGCGAGATATTGTGAGTGGTGATTTTTATTGGATGAGAAAAATAAAAAATTTCATTATTGTAGTGGCTGCCGATTCAACCGGTCATGGTGTACCGGGGGCTTTTATGAGTATGTTGGGTGTTAGTTTTTTAAATGAAATTGTTAGTGCTAAAAGCCTTGATAATGCAGGTGAAATTCTTAACCGTTTAAGAGATAAGGTTAAAAAGTCATTGCACCAAACCGATGTAAACAGTGTTTCGCAAGACGGAATGGATATAGCTTTTTACATTATCAATACCGAAACGCTGGAACTTCAATACTCAGGAGCTTACAACCCACTGTTTATTGTAAGAAAAAATCAAGAAGCCGAACTAATTGAAATTAAAGCCGACCGCCAACCTATTGCTATTTTCATGCGCGAAAAAGAATTTAGCAGCTATAATATTCAATTACAAAAAGGCGATTGCTTGTACACATTTTCCGATGGATATGCCGACCAATTTGGAGGACAAAAAGGACAAAAGTTTAAATTAAAAAATTTCAAACAAATATTACTAGATATTTACGATTTACCCATGAAAGAACAAAAGCATATCCTTAAAAGCACCCTTGAAGATTGGATGGGTAACAAGCATGAACAGCTTGATGATATTTTGGTTTTAGGTGTGCGTGTCGATTTTTAAATACCCGTATGCTTCATGCCCCAGATTAAAAAGTAAATCAACAATACTTAAATCGGGGATAAAAGAAAATCGGTTATTAAAACTCTGATAATAAGGAATATTTACAAAATCAATAATCGTTTTACTTTGTTTTTTAGGCTTAATACTATACCTGAAATCATAATCGTATTTATCGGTTTCAACAAAATGATTGGTAAATTTTAATTCTTTCCTAATTTCCAGAATATCTAAAACCGTATTAATCAGTTCATAATTAAAATCAAATAAAAAGTTTGTTTTTTTTGTATAGAAAGGTAAAAACTCATCAATAAGCAACTCATAAAAAGGAGAATTACGATAAGCCGCTTCTAAAGATTTCAAATGTTGCTTTTGCCAATTTGTAGCATAATCAATTTTAACATCTTTTATCAATATCTTTTTGTTTGTAGCTTTTACAACAGGAATACTCAAAGCCATAAGCCCGTTTGCAGCCAATATATGAAAACGATTACGGTAGCTTTGCTTTATATAATGCTCGTGTTGTTCAATACATACAACATCAGCATTTAACAAGTATTTAAACCAACTGATTGGCGGTAAATAAGCAATAGAAAGCAATATTTCAGGATAAAACATAATATAAAAATAATAACAGATATTTCAAGATTAATTACAAGAGCTGAAATATCTGTTATTTTTGAAAATAATGCAAATTAATTTGCAAATTTATAAGCTAATCCTAAACCAAATAACTCTTTTACCTGCAAACGTGGACCAATATTACCATCTTTATCAGTAATAATAATATTATCATCATAAATAAACTGAAGATTTAAAGTTGCCGACAAGTACTTATTAATTTTCATGGTAAAAAGCATTTGCCAATCCACATCAATATTTTGAGGATTATCACTATAATTAGAAAATAAGGTAAGCTGTGAAGCAAGATTTACATTTTTCATAATATCATAGTTAAGATTTGCTTTAACAGAGCCTCCAAATTCATTCCGGGTAGTTTCATTTGGTTTTAATCCGTAATTAGTTGAAAGTGTAGTATCATTTACAATAGTAACTCTACCACTTAAAGGACCAATAAATAGACTAAACGCTTTTGAAGGTTTATAATTCATACCCAAAGCAATATTTACATAAGCAGGAGCCAAAAAATTAGCAATTAGCTTTTTCGTACCGGCAGCATCGTCATACTCATAACCTTTATCAAATTGAGTTAAAAAACTTGCCATCCCGCTATAATACCAGTTTTTAATGGCATGATAACCATATTTAGTACTGATTTCAAATTTATCCGTAGTTTTACGAAATTCTTTATCGCCTTGTTTTTGCGAACCATAAGCTAAAATAATTCCGTTTTCCCAAATGTATTTGGTGGATTTATAGTTAGCTCCGGCTATTAACATACCGCTCACTGCCACCGAATTTTCACCACCTGCTGCCCAATTGGTAAATGAGGACTGCGTGAAACTCAAACTTCCGGCACTACGATAATGCCAGCCCAGTGTTGAGTCTTTTTTAGCCTCTTCTTGCGCTAATAAAAACTTGGGGATGAATAATGATAAAATAATAAAAAATAAAACTTTATTCATAATAAATAGATTTTAGGGTTAATTGTTTTGTTGAAATAAATGAACATCTGTTTGAGGGTATGGTATAGAAATATTATTCTTATCAAATGATTTTTTCACATTTTCATTCATATCAAAGAAAACACCCCAATAGTTTTCACTTTTTACCCAAACACGAACGGCAAAATTAACCGAACTATCTGCCAATTCACTCAAACCAATAAAAGGTTCCGGATTTTCCAAAATACGTTTATCGTCTTTAATAAGTTGCCACAAAATTTCCTTTGCTTTGTCAATATCATCATTATACCCTATACCAAATGTAAAATCAACTCTTCGTTCAGGCTCTGCAGAATAGTTTACTAAAGAATTTGACGAAATAGGTGCATTGGGGACAATAATGCGTCGATTATCCGGAGTAAGTAATATAGTATTAAAAATCTGAATTTCTTTAACAACACCCATATATCCCTGAGCCTCAATAAAATCACCAACCTTAAAAGGTTTAAAGATAAGTATCATAACACCGCCTGCAAAATTTTGTAAGGTTCCCGATAAAGCCATACCCACTGCCAAACCGGCAGCACCCATTATAGCAATAAATGAGGTCATTTCTACCCCAACCATACTCATAACACTAATAACAAGCAATACTTTGAGTAAAATAGATATAATACTACTTAAAAAGCCTCTCAAAGACTTATCCATCTCACTCTTTTTCATCATCTTATTTGCAGACTTATTCAAGTACTTAATAAGCCACAAACCAACAATAAGAGTAACTATAGCCAGCAAAAGCTTTGGTCCGTAGAGCATAATCATCCCTACTGCTTGGTCAACATAATTTTGATAATTTTCCATTTTTCAACATTTTAATTTATAATTTTTTGCAAATAGAAATCAAAAATAATGAAAATAAAAAAAATTTTGATGAAATTGTCTTTTTTTATGATTTCAAATTATGTTGCATAACTACTTTGATTTTTAAAACTAATCATTACATTTGCCTTTTAAATTTTTTGATAGAACTATAATACAGAATATAAATAATGGAACAAACAAAGAAATTAAATCAACCCAAAGAACTTTATATCTTGTTCTTTACCGAGATGTGGGAACGCTTCAACTACTACGGAATGCGTGCACTTTTGGTACTTTATATGGTTTATGACCTTTTTGTAAACAAAAGTGGTTTTGGTGATACTCAAGCCTATGCCATTTATGCTGCCTACGGTTCATTAGTTTATGCCACTCCTTATATAGGCGGTATTATTGCCGATAAATATTTAGGCTATAAAAAGAGTATTATTTTTGGTGGGATTTTAATGGCATTTGGTGAGTTTTTGATGATGGTAGGTACAGAATTCACTTTTTATATAGCTCTGGCTACAATTATTGTAGGTAACGGATTTTTTAAACCAAATATTTCCAGCATAGTAGGCGGTTTGTATGATGATGATGACCCAAGACGCGATGGTGGCTTTACTATCTTTTACATGGGTATTAATCTGGGCGCAGCCATAGCACCGATACTTACTGCATTGGTAATGGATATTTTTGGTTTTAAATATGCTTTTGGACTTGCCGGTTTCGGGATGGTTCTGGGAGTGATTACTTTCATTAAAGGTAAAGCCAATCTGGGCGAAAATGGAGACCCACCTTCAAAAGAACTATTAAAAGAAAAGTTGTTTGGCTTAATAAGCAAAGAAACAGCAATTTACTTGTTCTCAATAATAGTTATTCCTGTTTTTATGCTGTTGATGTTCTATTATCATGTAATGGAATGGCTTTTCCCTGCATTCGGAATTTTTGTGCTTGGAACTTTATTATATAATGCCATAAAATTAGAAAAAGCTGAGCGAGAACGATTATTTGTTGTTATTATTCTTATACTTTTCAGTGTAATGTTCTGGGCATTTTTTGAACAGGCAGGAAGCTCATTAACCTTATTTACTGAATTAAACATAAACCGCTGGGTAGGCAATTGGCAAATTCCCACCCCACTGTTTCAATCAGTAAATGCCTTCTTTATTATTATACTGGGTCCTGTTTTTGCATCTATGTGGATTAAATTAAACAGGATAGGCAAAGAACCTTCTACTCCTTTAAAATTTGCTATCGGTTTAATTTTTATTGGTTTAGGATTTGGGTCATTGGTTTGGGGAGCAAGTTTTGCCGTAAATGGTTTAGTTCCGTTATTTTTCATTATTTTAATATATCTGTTAAATACAATTGGAGAACTTTCATTATCTCCCGTAGGGCTATCAATGGTAACCAAACTTTCTCCTAAAAAAATTGTAGGAATGGTAATGGGTTCATGGATGTTGGCAGTTGCTTTTGCACAATTTTTTGGAGGAATGATTGCCAAATATACATCAACAGACCAGTTTATGGAGCGAAGCATCAACTATTCGCCAAAACTTGGAGCAAAAGGAAGCGATCAACTTACTTTTATTGTAAGCGATACCGAAGGAAACAAATCAGACCCTGTTACTATTGACATAACGCTTATTAAAGATGTAAAAGCAACCGGTACCGATTTTAAACCGGAAACTTTTTATTTGCGAAGAAGTATTAAACCTAATGAAAAATTAGCTATAAACCTCCGTTTATCATATCTTGACCCCTTGGGCGATTTAACAGAAATTAATATGGATAAAGGTCCCAATCATGGAACGAAAATCATTGAGGGTGATATGCTTACTTATACTCCCGAGGCAGGATTTACAGGTACCGATACGATTACTTATTACATGAAAGAAATTGAAAACGGACAAGAAAATCAAAAAGTAGAACTAATAATTACTGTTGACAATATTGATAATCATCCTCCTGTTGCTTTAGTAAAAACAATTAAAGCACGTGTTTGGGAAAAACCGTGGTACACAAATTCATCTTTAAAAATTAATGTATTGGATTATTTTGTTGATGCCGATGGTGATGTTTTAGATATTGAAATTATTAAAAAACCGGATGTTAATAAAGCAACCGCCAACGTACAAAACAACCTGAATACCTTTGTCGGACCCAATAAAACAATCCATATTTATTCCAATGTATTTGGTGCACTATCACTTATTGCACTAATAACAGGAGGCTTATTAATCTTATTAGTTCCAATTCTGAAAAAATGGATGCACGGAGTGCATTAGACCTATTTTAACAGTTTTAAAATGCTTGCGTAATTTTTTTTATTAATTCTACGCAACCATTTTAAAACTATTTTCATCTTTTAAATGAATTTTATTTATTTTTGGAATATATATTCTTATTCCGAAAAACTGATTTGAATCAGCTTGAAAAAATAATAAAGGACTGTGCAAAGGGTGATACCGAAGCACAAGGGCAATTATTTAAAAAATATGCCAAAATGTTGTATGGTGTTTGTATTCGATATACAAAAGACCAATCAGCAGCAGAGGATGTATTGCATGAAGGATTCATTAAAATATTCACGAATATATCTTCATTTAAAGGCAAAGGTTCATTTGAAGGATGGATTCGCAGAATTATGATTAACACTGCCTTAGAAAGATACCGGAAAAATTTTCAAATGTATCCGGTTGGCGAAGTATCGGATTTGGATATTGGAATTAAGGCAAATACAATCGTTAGTGATATTTCTGCACAAGATTTACTAAATCTAGTAAAAAAACTGCCGGCAGCATACAAACTGGTTTTTAATATGTATGCTATTGACGGTTATACACACAAAGAAATTAGTGAAAAACTAAATATTTCCATCGGAACTTCAAAATCAAACCTTTCAAGAGCACGTAAAATATTACAAACAAAAGTAAGACAACATTTTATTGTCCCTGAAGAAAGAGATGTTAGAGGAGCCTAATCATATAGATGAATTGTTTAATGATTTCTTGCATGACTATGAAGAAAGCGTTCCGCATTTTATTTGGAACAATGTGAAAGATGAACTAAACGCAAGAAAAAAAATTCGTATTTTACAGCGATTAAGAACAATAGCTGCATCTGTGGCTCTATTGGTTGCTTTTGGATTAGGCTATTATATTTCAAACCCCGGTGCCATCAAAAAAATTATTCCGTTAGCTGATACCGGACACAAATTACTGATAGAAGATAAAACAAGCAACCAAGGCGACAGTTTAGAACTGGAAGAGAGCGATGCTATAAAAAAACAAGAAAAAACGCAAAATTCTAAAAAAAGCAAACTAAGTTTTAACAAGGATTTAAATACAAATCATTTACCTGTTACTAATTACGAAAAATTCGGAATATTTGATTCAAGTTATCTATTTAGAAAATATAATTATATAACTAATCTGTTTAAAAAAAATAAAACAGAACATAAGAAATCGCTTTTGGCAGAGTCAGGGCAAAAATCTAACCAGTTATTAACCGATACCTTGTTATTGAGAAAGGAAAACCTTCGTTCGGAGGGTTTTCCTTCATTAAATGAAAATAACAAAAAATCCTCTGCCTGGTCATTTGGAACGAAATTTTCACCGGTTTTTTCAGTAGAAGAAAGCTCTGACGCACAAATAGAACAAACACAAGGTGTAAAATCGGGTATAGATCAAGGTCCGGATTTAAAACCTGATGAAAAAGCAATAACTTCGTTTACCGGAGGAATCAATATTAATTACCAAATAAGCGATAGAGTTAGTTTTGAATCGGGTATTTTTTATCTGAGCAAAAAGCAAAGTGCCAATAATTTAATTGCCAGTAGAAATAATGAGTTTGGGAATGGTGATTTTGTTGTTCACACTCCCGGGCAATCAATTGATTTACCGGATATTGGAGACGCACATATTATAAAACAAAGCTACTCAACCAGCTATTATAACTTAAATGCAAGTTTCATAGCAAATGCAGAATATATTGAATTACCACTCATCATTCGCTATAAATTAGTAAATCAAAAACTTGGACTTGATGTTTTAAGTGGTATTTCTACTAATTTCTTGGTGGGCAACAACTCCTATATTCTTTCAGGAGATAATAAATTATGGTCAAATAATAGTGAACTAAGTTCAGTACTTTATGGAGCAACAGTAGGCTTAGGGATAAACTATAAACTTTATCAAAATTTTTCATTTAATTTAGAACCTACTTTTAAATATTCATTTTTACC
>JALSLF010000402.1 GCA_026988445.1 Bacteroidales bacterium | reverse complement strand
CAATCCGTAAGAGCAATTTATGACCTGTTAGGGCTGTATTTTTGGCATCATCGCCTTTCATTTTTAAAAATTCGCGAATATCAGCACCGGCCATAAAATCTTTTTTTTCACTGATTAATACAGCAGCTTTTATTTCTTGATTTTGTTCTATTTCATCAAGTATGGCATTAAATTCATCCACAACATCCATTGAAATAATGTTGTATTCACTATCTGGTTTATTCATCCGGATAATTGCTACTTGCTCTTCAATTTTTAGTGTTAAAAATGATTTTGTTTCCATAAAATTATATTTTGTTTTGGGCTAAAGCCCTTTGTTTCTCGCTCTATTTTTCCGTAGGCTAAAGCCTACGGCTATTGATTTTTTATCTCAAATATGTTTTAAAAAAATATTTGCCTACATATTTATAAAGAACCAAGAAACTATTTTTTAATAAATACTTTACTTTTTCAATAGCCGTAGGGTTTACCCTACGGTTATATTTACAACACAAGATAAACCGGCTTTAGCCATAAATTTAATTGGGCTAAAGCCCTTTGATACATTGCATATATATTCCGCAGGCTAAAGCCTACGGCTATTAATTTTTTATCTCAAATATATTTTTTAAAAATATTTACCTACACACTTTCATAAAGAACGAAGAAGCTGTTTTTTAAATATTTTACTCTTTCAATAGCCGTAAGGTAAACCCTACGGTTACATTTACGACACATAAAACCGGCTTTAGCCATAAATTTAATTGGGCTAAAGCCCTTGATACAACACATATATATTCCGTAGGCTAAAGCCTACGGCTATTGAATCTTTTTCAACTATCTTTTCCTGAAACATCAAAACCATATCTTTTAATAAATTTTTGATATTCTTCTTGAAACGATATTTTCTTATGATGTGTCTCTTGGTTTGCAATATATTTCCTTACAATATCTAATTTATCATCACCTACTCCCACAGCCATATATTCATCTTGCCAAGCAAATTCTGTTTTAGTAATTTTATTTTTATTAACCCAATGCGATGACTCTCCTTTTAATAAACGAGCTACTTCTTGAATACTAAGCTCTGCATTCATAGAAATTAAACAATGAACATGATCTACATAACCATTTATGTGGTCTAAAAAAATATTTTTTTTCTTCGCATTTTCTCGAATGTGTTGAAAAACTTTATCTCGAATTTCTTTTGTCAAAAGTGGCATTCTGTTTTTGGTTGACCAAATATAATGTACATAAACTCTAATATATGACATAACCTAAATAATTTAATAATTGGGCTAAAGCCCTTGATACAACACATTTATATTCCGTAGGCTAAAGCCTACGGCTATTGATTTTTTATCTCAAATATATTTTAAAAAAATATTTGCCTACATATTTATAAAGAACCAAGAAACTATTTTTTAATAAATACTTCACTTTTTCAATAGCCGTAGGGTAAACCCTACGGTTACATTTACGACACATAAAACCGGCTTTAGCCATAAATTTAATTGGGCTGAAGCCCTTTGATACAACACATATATATTCCGTAGGCTAAAGCCTACGGCTATTAATTTTTTTATCTCAAATTTTTTTTAAAAAATATTTGCCTACATATTTATAAAGAACCAAGAAACTGTTTTTTAATAAATACTTTACTTTTTCAATAGCCGTAGAGTTTACCCTACGGTTATATTTATGACACATAAAACCGGCTTTAGCCATAAATTTAATTGGGCTAAAGCCCTTTGATACATTGCATATATATTCCGTAGGCTAAAGCCTACGGCTATTGATTTCTGTTAATATTTGATAATTACTTTCATATCATTCGCTAAATTTCTCTCATAAACTTACACAACATATAACAATGCAATAATTTAACAATGCAACAATCTAACAATTAACTTCTATAAATCAATCTTCAATTTTAAACAATTTTAATTCGGTAAAATCAAAATCAGGATTTGGAATATCAATTTCCATTTGGGTAACTTTCCCCTTATCATTTAAAACAAAATTCACGGTTCCTTGTGGTAAACTATAAATTTTGCGCAATTTAATACTAAATGTATTGTACTGCCAATGAGCCAGATCACCAACAAACATAGGTGTTGGCACAAAATACACCACCAATTTTCCGTTTTCTAATTTTACATCCACATCACCATATAAATCAGAACGGTAGGTGCCTGTGTAGCCTTGTAAAGCCAGTGAAGGTTTCGAGTTTTTATTTCTTTCAGCTTCGGCTTTTGTCCTTCGTTCATTTTCACGCTTTATGCCGGAGGTGTAAAATCCGTAATATACACTACTCCAATCTTTTTCTCCGGCATTAAAATAATCATCTAAAATATAGTACATCAGGGCTGTAGGTAAATAATTAATGCTATTGGTTAAAATCACAAAACCAAGATTTTCTTCCGGCACCAAAACGGTTTTAGAAATCATTCCGTCAGCTCCACCGCCGTGATTAATAATTTTTCGTCCGTGATAATCAAATAAATCCCAGCCCAATCCATAAGCAGAAAAATGCTTTGACGGCCAAGTTTCTGCCGACCATTTACTCAGGGTTTTCATAATTTGCGGACTACGCATTATGCGTATTTGCTGCTCGCTTAAAATTTGTTTGCCTTCAAATTTTCCATTGTTCAATTGCATGCGTATCCAATTAGACAAATCGCTTACACAAGAATTAATGGCGCCTGCCGGAGCAATATTATCCCAGTTTACATAATTAATCGGTACCGGGTCTTTGCCGGGCGCAACATGATGCGGCTGAGCAATATCATCATTTTTAGAGAAATCACGTATGGAAGTATTTGTTGAGTTCATTTTTAAGGGTTCAAAAAACTTTTCTTTAATAAATTCATCCCATGATTTTCCTGTAACGGCTGGAATAATTTCACCGGCAGTTAAAAACATAATATTTGAATATCCGTAATGCGCACGAAAACCGTAAGTAGGCTTTATATACCGTGCACGTTCTATAATTTCTTTACGCGAATAAGTAGTCCCGTACCACACTAAATCGCCGGCAAAAGTAGCAAAACCGGCACGATGACAAAGCAAATCGCGAATAGTCATATTTTCGGAAACATAAGGATTATATAGTTGAAAGTAGGGCAAATACTTACGTACCGGGTCGTCCCAATTAATTTTTCCTTCATCTACTAAAATTGATAAAGCAGCAGCAGTAAAAGCTTTTGTATTAGAAGCTATTGCAAAAAGCGATTTGTCGGTAACTTTATCTTTTTTACCGTACTCTTTTATACCATAGCCTTTTGAAAATATTACTTGATCATTTTTTACAATAGCAATTGCCAATCCGGGAATATTCCATTGTTTTTGTGCACTTTTAATATATTTATCCAGCTTTTTTAAATCAATGCTTTGTGATTTTACAGGAAAAGATGTTGTAACAATAAATAGCGACAGAACAATTGCTTGTATGAGCATATTATTTTTAAGGTTCATAGTGTAAAAATTAAATTTTAAAAATCACTTGAAAATTAAAATAAAAATTCGAGATAATAAAACAAAAGAAGACTTGAGTTCTTGTAATTTTTTTTATAATTTCATGCCTAATAATAAATTACAAAAAATAAAATTACTTGCAATTATATGTAAGACAAAAAAAAATAAAGCAAATCACTACTAAATTTACACAAAAACATTAATTATTTGTAAGATTGAGTAAAAAAACAAAGTTTTAAAATTATATTTTCAGTATAAAAATATATATTTGTACAAAAAACAACACAAATGGCATTAAATTTAGATAAAATCAAAAGTTTGTTTATTGTTCCTGAAGATGAAGTTGCCGGGAATAAAGTTGTAAAAAAGACAGATAAGAAACCGGAAAAGAAAAATCCGAACAAATTATCACAGACAAAACAGCCGCTGACACCCGAAACAAAACAAAGTACACCTTTAAGTGTATCAAAGGGTACTTTTAATAAAAAAATATTCGAGTCGCTTACGCAAGCAATACAAAAGGCAGATTTACCCGGCGAAGATTATTTAGAGTTTATGAATGCTTTGCAGGCTATGAAAAATATTGATTTAGATGAAAAAATCAAAATGCAAACTGTTTTAGCAACCCTTTCAACAAAAGGTTTAACCGTTCAGAAAATTATTGAAAGTGCCGATTATTATTTAAAAGTGCTTGAAAATGAAAGAGACAAATTTAAAATTGTCATCAATAAACAAACAGAAACTAAAATAGGCGGAAAAAATAAAAAAATTAAAGACTTAGAAGCTGAAAATCAAAAAAAAGCAGATATGATTAAACAGCTTACCAATGAGATTAATAAAAATCAAACAGAAATTAAAAAAATTAAAAAAGAATTGGAAACTGCCGGTGTTAAAATTAAAACTGCCGAGAGCGATTTTAATGTAACTTATGATTATGTTGCCAATCAAATAAAAGAAAAAGTTAAACAATTACAATCTTTAATAAGCGATAAAAATTAATTAAACTATTTTCGTAATGGATAATATGAACCAACAAAAAACAAAGAGTTTCTGGAAACGCCCCGAAGGAGTAACCGGTGCAATATTTTTAATAGGAATTATCATTTTAATTGCAATGTTTGCTAATCCAATCATGCTTTTCATTATTGGATTGTTACAAAATACCATTACCATGGTTGCCCTATTTATTGTTTTGGGTATTATGCTATATGTATTGCTCGACCCCAAAATGCGTGCCTTAATTTGGTATATGTACAAAAGTGTAATGCGCTGGATTACAGGATTATTTGTTCAGATAGACCCTATTGGTATATTAAAATCCTACATAGACTATTTGTATGAGCAATTGAAAAAAATGAACGAACAAATTGCCAAATTGAAAGGTCAAATGTCTAAATTAAAACGTTTGATTGAAAACAATAAAAAAGAAATGGAGCAAAATCTGCGTATGGCAGAGCAAGCCAAGAAAAAAGGCAATATGGAATTGGTTGCCATTAATACACGTCAATACGGACGACTGAAAGAAGCAAATGAACGATATACCAATTTATTAAACAAAATTACATTATTATATAAAGTACTATCAAAAATTCATAAAAATTCTGGTTATTTAATTAAAGATACCGAAAATGAAGTGCGCATGCGCGAACAAGAGCGTAAAGCTATTCGTGCAGGACATTCGGCAATGAAAAGCGCCATGAACATCATTAGCGGAAATGCCGACAGAAAAGAAATGTTTGATATGGCAATGGAAAATATTGTAGATGATGTTTCAAATAAAATTGGCGAAATGGAACGATTTATTGAAGTATCGGGAAGTTTCATCGATAGTATTGACCTGCAAAATGGTGTTTACGAACAAGAAGGTTTGGAAATTCTTCAAAAAATGGAAAAAGAAGGAATGTCTTTCTTATTAGGTGATAGTGAACATGACCTTCCGGGGAATAAAGAAGAAGAAAAAGAAGTTAGTAAAGACATAGGAGATATTAGCAACTACTCTAATCTTTTTGATTAATAGCTAAATTGAACTAATTATAAAATTTAAAAAAATAAAGTATGAAAACACGATTAACACCATTTTCGAAATTATTAATAGTAGCCTTAGTTATCGGTGGAGTTTTTGCCGTAATTAACTATGTACCCGGCTTAAAAGAAAAATTAATGCCCGAACCGCAACAACAGGGCGTAACAAACGAAGACGAAGAAGATTACAGCACTTCAAGTAGCGATGATGTAATAAAAATAGGAGTAGTAACCTGGGGAGGTTATGCCGGAGGAGAATATTTTAACGAAGGCTTTAAAGCCAATACCAAATCACGCTTTTACAAAGACTATGGCTTTAAAGTAGAATTTAAAGTAATGGACGATTTTAATGCATCACGTAGTGCTTGGAAAGCCGGTGAGGTTGATTTACTTTGGGCAACTATTGATGCTTTTACTACTGAGGTAGGCGGATTGTGGAACGAGTTTGAACCACAGGTAATTTTTCAAGCCGACTGGTCGCGTGGCGGTGATGCCATTGTAGTGCGTCGCGGTATTAATAAAGTAAGTGATTTGAAAGGTAAAAAAGTAGCTTTTGCCGAAATGACCCCAAGTCACACGTTTTTGCTGTGGCTATTAGAAGCCGGCAACATGACCCAAAATGATATTGAAGCGGTAAAAGTTGCCAGCGCAATAGATGCTGCCGATTTATTTAAAAAAGGACAAGTTGATGCTGCCGTTGTTTGGAGTCCTGATGATGCAGACTGCGTTGCCAAAGTAAAAGGTTCAAAAGTGCTGCAAAATACCAAACAAGCATCAAATATTATTACAGATATCTTTATTGCTAAAAAGAAATATCTTGAAAAAAATCGTAAAAAATTAGAAAATTTATTGGAAGGTTGGCTTAAAGGTGCTGCCGAAATTAATAATTCGGACGAAGCCAAACAAAAAGCTGCAAAAATTTTGGAGCAAGGCTTGGGTATGCCTTATGATTTTTGTTATGATGCGATAAACAATGTGCGTTTATGTACTTATGGCGATAATCTAAACTTTTTTGGGCTTAATGCTGACTTTACAGGGGTTACCGGCGAAGATATTTACAATAAGATGGAAACTAAATACCGTAAATACGGTTATATTAACGAAAAAATCCCTAATTGGCGTTTAATTGCCAATCCAAGCTTAATTTTAGCTCTTGAAAGTAAACTGAAAGATGCAGAAGGACAAGAAGCCGAAGGAGCAGCTAAATTTACTGAAGTAACCGAAGAGGTTAAAACCGCCGAAGCAATTTCTACAAAATCAGTAAGTATAACCTTTGCAACAGGCTCATATACCTTAGATGACAACATGAAATACATTATAGATAATGAATTTTTAGATATAGCCAAATCCTTTGCCAATGCGCGTATCCGTATCGAAGGAAATACGGATAATACAGGAAGTGCAGCAGCAAACAGAGCTTTATCGTACAAAAGAGCACAAGCAGTTGCAAATTATCTGATTAATGAACACGGATTTGATAAAAACCGTTTCATAATTATCGGTAACGGACCCGATAAACCGGTTGCAAGCAATGCAACACCCGAAGGAAGAGCGAAAAACAGAAGAACAGATTTTGAACTGGTAGCAAAATAATAGATTACTGTATTGGTGCTTAGAAATTGTTTAAAAATTAATTTCTAAGCACTTTTTTTAAAAACCCAACACTAACCGGCTATGAAAAAACTTTTTAAGATTGGCGGTAGTTTACCCAAAAAAACAAGTTTGATTATTGAGATATCCGGCTTGATATTCTTTATCTTAATGTGGTGGCTACTTACTCATCCCTTTAACAAACTGACTATTGAATTTAATGCTGAAAACGGTAACGGACCTTATAAATTTGAATGGAAAGGTCCTGATGGGTTTGAAAAAAATATTGAAGTAGCCGAAGGTAGATTAAAAAATATATCAAAAGGTAAATACACCGTTGCTTTAACCGATAGTCAAGGAGAAAAAGTTGAAACATCTATTGATATAAGCAATATAAATAAAGATACAACGGTTATTTTCCCCAAAGCAACTCTTTATTCTACCGAAAATGAAAATGAAACTTTTCCTTTAGGGATTAGATTGGATGTTGTAACCCAAAGTTCTATAATTGATAAAGCCATTTTACCATCACCCTTGGCAGTTTTAGCTTCATTTAAAGAATTACATTTTGAAAATTATTTAGTTAAAAATGCCATTTTGTCAATTAAATTAAATATTTACGGATATATTGAAGCAATTGTACTTTCCTTGATTATTGGCTTTACCATTGGTTTGGTACCCTTTTTCCGTAGTTTGTGGCGTAGATATATTGATGCTATACGCTTTGTGCCACTTGCTGCAGTTACCGGATTATTTATTGCTTGGTTTGGTATTTATATGGGAATGAAAGTCCAGTTTTTAGCATTTGGTATTTTTGTATTTTTAGTACCCGTAGTTGTACAACGTATTGATGAAGTAGATAAAGTATATTTGCAAACTTCTTATACACTGGGAGCTACCTCATGGCAAACCATTCGAAATGTATATTGGCCCAGTGTTACTTCACGGATTATTGACGATATTCGTGTTCTAACCGCTATTTCTTGGACATATATCATTGTGGCAGAATTAGTTAATACAGAAGAAGGTGGTTTAGGTGCATTAATTTTTAAAGCACAACGTTCCAGCCGTTTAGATAAAGTTTTTGCAATACTTTTATTGATTATTCTCATCGGATTTATTCAGGATTTAATTTTTGCCTGGTTAGACAAAAAATTATACGCATTCAAATATCAAACTAAAAACCGCCGATAAAATGGAAGAAATTTTCACAAATACTGAATTACCTGATATTCTGGAAATAAGAAATGCCAGTCAATCGTATGATGGTGGACAAAACTGGATTTTAAAAGATTTTAACTTGCTGGTTGAAGACAAACCCGAACAAGGACAATTTGTAATCCTTTTGGGACCATCAGGCTGTGGAAAATCTACGGTTTTACGATACTTGGCAGGATTACAAAAACCTACACAAGGCGAGGTTTATATCAATGGTAAGTTAAGGACAGAAGATGACCGTATCGGAATGGTTTTTCAACAATACTCATCTTTTCCGTGGATGACGGTTTTGGAAAATGTTGAATTAGGCTTAAAATACAAAGGTGTTCCTGCAAAAGAACGACGTGAAAAAGCCATGGAAATGATTCAAATTGTAGGTTTAGAAGGACACGAAAAAAAATATGCACAATATCCTACACTTTCCGGCGGTCAATTGCAACGTGTAGCAATAGCAAGAAGCTTACTTGTAAATCAATCCATTATTTTAATGGATGAACCTTTTGGAGCTTTAGACACCAAAACAAGGCTGAAAATGCAAGATTTTTTAATTTCAGTATGGGAAAAAGTTCATCCAACCATTGTATTGGTAACTCATGATATTTCAGAAGCAGTTTATTTGGGCGATGATGTATATATTATGTCCACAGCTCCAAGTAAAATTATTGAACATGTAAAAATTGACTTACCTTTTGACCGCGATAAAACTATTAAACGGGATCCAAGATTTACCGAGCTGGTATTTTATATTGAAGACCGAATGATGAGTTTGGAGCTATGATTAAAAACTGTTACCAGAAATAATAAATAAGTGCTTAATCTCAAAATACCAATTATAAAAAATACGCTGCTCACGAATAGAAATATGATGAAGCAAAAACACTAAAACATATGACACTTCTATTATTTTATTTATTTCTTGCCTTATTTGTTTCTTTTCTTTGTTCCGTAATGGAGTCTGTTTTATTGTCCACACCTTTATCGTTTTTAAATGTAAAAGAAAAAGAAGGAAATACAACGGCTAAAATATTTATCAAACATAAAAACAATATAGAAAGGCCTTTATCTGCAATACTTTCTTTAAATACTATTGCGCATACTATTGGGGCTGCCGGCGTAGGTGCACAAGCAACTAAAATATTCGGAGAATATTACTTCGGGCTTATATCCGTAGTACTTACACTTTTAATTTTAATTTTTTCGGAGATAATTCCTAAAACCATAGGTGCCAGATATTGGAGACGCTTAGCTGTAGTTTCCGGGGTAATTATAAACATAATGATTATAATTACCTACCCTTTGGTAATTATGACCGGTTATTTGTCAAGAATATTTTCTACTGATCACAATGAAGCTTCTTTAAGCAGAGAGGAGATATCGGCTATAGCAAATATTGGAACACAAGAAGGCATTTTTGATGAAAAGGAGAATAAAATTATTCAAAATATAATTCGATTAAGAAATATTAAAGTTTCTGAGATAATGACCCCGCGGGTAGTTGCAACTACGGCAGATGAAGAAATGTTTTTAGAAGAATTTCTTAAAAAGAAAGAATATCTTCATTATTCACGAATCCCTGTCTATGCTAATAATAATGAAAATATAACAGGATATGTTTTTCGTCAAACCGTATTTGAAAAACTTGCCGAAGATAAAACCGATTTAAAACTACGTGATATCCGGCGCGAAATTATTTTTGTACCAAAATTTCAAACGGTTACCCGCTTATGGGAAACTTTACTGCAAAAAAAAGAGCATATTGCCATAGTTATCGATGAATATGGAGGAATGGATGGCTTAGTAACAATGGAAGATATAATTGAAACCTTATTAGGTTTAGAAATTGTAGATGAGAAAGACAGGATAATAGATATGCAACAATACGCCCGAGAAAGATGGAATGAGCGAAGAGCTAAATATAATATTATTGATAATTCGGGAGAAAATAACACTTTAAAGTAAAAAGTATTCCACTTTCAGAATAAAACACAAATTAAGAAATAAATAGCTCATCAAAGAGAAAAATAATCTTATTTATTGCTACCGTCCCAAAATTCATTATCTTTTAATTCAACACCAATACCTGCTTGCTTTAAAGCTAATGCTTTCCCGTTAATTACTTGAACACCTGCAAACGGGTCGTTTGTAATTAATAAATTACCGTCTAAATCGGCAAAATCAACGGCGGGTGCTAATTGGGCTGCGGCAGAAACAGCACAGGAAGTTTCGGTCATGCAACCAAGCATAACTTGCATGTTTAGAGCACGTGCTATACTTAACATTTCACGGGCATTACGCATACCTCCGCATTTCATCAGCTTTATATTTATGCCCGAATAAACTCCCCTTGTTTTTAACACATCGTCGATTCCTTGTACGGCTTCGTCGGCAAAAGTAGGCAGCGGGCTTTCATCCGTTAAAAGTGCCATATCATCAATCATCTCTTTGGGCATCGGCTGCTCCACAAATAGAGTATTTTGCTCTTCTAACCAATAGATCATATCCAATGCCTTTTGCCAATCTTTCCAGCCTTGATTTACATCAACTGCAATGGGCTTATCGGTTACGGAACGAATAATTTTAATTATTTCTTTGTCATTATCACGTCCCAATTTTACTTTAATAATTTTGTAAGGTTCTGCTTCTTTTACTTTTTGGCGAATTACTTCTTCACTATCAATACCAATAGTATAAGTAGTAAGAGGGGCTTTCTCTCTGGCAAAGCCCCATATTTGATACCATGCTTTATTCATAATTTTGCCAAGCAAATCATGTAAAGCAATATCAACAGCGGCTTTTGCTGCTGTATTTTTGGGAGCAATTTTATCCACATATTCTAAAATATCAGATAGTTGAAAAGGGTCTTTAAATTGCTTTAAGTTTACTTTTGATAAAAACTTTATCACCGTTTCATGCGATTCTCCAAGATAAGGAGGCATAGACGCTTCGCCGTATCCTACATAATTTTCGTACTCAATTTTAGTTAAAACCACAGGGGTTGTGCTCCTTGAGCTCTGTGCTAAAGTAAATTGGTGCTTTAAATTTAAAGTATAGGGTTTAAATGTAAGTTGCATGATACAATTATTAAATTAAAAAAAAGAAATATTTTTTCAATAACTGTTTTCTATTGATGTATTCTTTCTGTAAAAATCTACGGCATCACGAACCGAACCATGTTTAAGCAGTAAAGATTTTGCTTCCTTAGAAGAAATACCCAATTCATCTTGTATCATTTTTGTACCACGCTTTACCAATTTTTTGTTGGTTAATTGCATATCAACCATTTTGTTGCCTTTTACATGCCCCAGTTTAATCATTGTGGTTGTTGAAATCATATTCAAAACCATTTTTTGAGCAGTTCCGGCTTTCATGCGCGTACTTCCCGTAACAAATTCTGGTCCGACTATAGCTTCGATAGCTATATCAGCCTCTTTACTTACAGGTGCATCAGGATTACAGGTAATACAAGCTGTTAAAACACCGTTTTCACGAGCATCGCGCAAACCACCTATTACGTATGGAGTAGTACCGGATGCAGCAATTCCTACCAGTGTATCCAATTCATTAATATCGTATTCTTTCAAGTCTTTCCATGCTTGCTCAAAATCGTCTTCTGCCGATTCAACGGCTTTCCGAATAGCTTCATCACCTCCGGCAATTAAGCCAATTACTTTACCATAAGGCATTCCATAAGTAGGGGGTATTTCAGAAGCATCAAGAATACCCA
>JALSLF010000401.1 GCA_026988445.1 Bacteroidales bacterium | reverse complement strand
ATACACGAGGATTTAAAAAAATTGAAAAAGGAGAAGTAATGCGAGCCGAAAACAGTATCGTTATTACTACTATGGGCAAATTTTCGGATGAATTACGTGAGTTTAGTGATTTTTAAGAATTTTAAATACCTGTTTCATAAACTTTTATCAAACTGTTCCAAAGTTTTTCGGCAGTTTTGTCCCATGAAAATTTATGTCTTTGTAGTTTTGCTTTTTCTATGAGCTTTTTTCTTAAAATATCGTCAGAAGCCATTAGAAGCATTGCTTTACTAATTGAACTTACCGAAAACGGATTGGCATAAAGTACGGCATCGCCCCCCACTTCGGGTAATGAAGTTACATTGGAAACTATAGCGGGCACATTGCAATACATGGCTTCTAGCACGGGGATACCAAAACCTTCAAATTTGGAAACTAAAATTAATGCCCTTGCTGCTGCCAAAAGACGGTGAATTTTTTCGGGTGCTTGATGTCCCATAAAAACTACATCTTCGCGAAAACGCATTTTTTGATGTACTGATTTTAATTCTTGATTTTTAAAAAAATAACTGCCGATAATTAAAAGTTTATAAGGCTTTGCATAATTTTTCCTAAATTCATCAAAAGCCAAAAGCATTTGTACCACATTTTTACGCGGATGAATGGAGCCGATAAAAATAAAGTAGTCTGTTCCGCCGGTATAAATTTGTTTTACTTGTTTACGTTCTATTTTATCTAAAGGTGTATAGATTGAATTGGCACCATTATACACTACATCAATCAAACTTTTATCAATATGATAAGTTTTTGAAATATCATTTTTTGAATATTCTGAAACGGTTGCTATACGCATTGCTTTTTTTGCAAATTTCGGAAAAAAACTATTGTAATACGCTCGGGTTAGCAAAGGCAAATCCTTTGGATTATGTGCAAAATTGATGTCGTGAATAACAGGCAGTGACTTAACATCCGTTTTTAAAGATAAATAACCATCCGGCGAAAGAAAAATATCTGCTTTGGTTTTTTTTAATGCCTTTGGAAGTGCTACTTCAAACCAATAATACCATAAAAAGGGATGTCGGGCAGGCGGTGAAACAACAAGAGGCTCAATATTATCCGAAAAAATAAACTCTTCGGAAAAAGGGCGGTCAAAAATAAAGTAGAAGCGGTGTTCGGGATGATTCTGCGTAATTCTTTTTAAGCTCTCATAGCTAAACCAGCCAATTCCGTCTAATTTATTTTCGATTAACAAACGAGTATTTACGGCAATATTCATAAAGTGTTTAAAAACTTATTAATTTTGTGTAAATTTATTAAAACCTTTTAAAAGCCTATTGCATTGTTAAAAAAATTCACCGAAAATTTAATTTTTTTATTGTTTCTGAATCTGTTGATTAAGCCGTTTTGGATTTTCGGAATTGACCGGAGCATACAAAATATTGTAGGTGCCGAACAATATGGTTTTTACATCACCTTGTTTAATTTCTCCTTGATTTTCAACATATTAACTGATTTTGGTTTAAGCAATTTCAATACAAAAAATATTGCACAAAACCGGCAGTTATTAAATAAACACTTTTCTCAATTCATCGGATTAAAATTAATTTTAGCCGTAATTTATACGGTAGTCAGCCTGTTGTTTGCTTTTTTTATCGGCTATTCAGAACTTCAAATCAAATTTCTGATTGTACTGAT
>JALSLF010000400.1 GCA_026988445.1 Bacteroidales bacterium | reverse complement strand
GTTTGTAGCTATCCAAATATTTCCGTAGGTATCCTCGGCAAAAGAAAAAACATTGTTACTGCTTAAACTATTTTCTCTATCAATATTTGACACATAATGCCTGATTTTGGGTTTATGAGTAGAGTCAAACGCAACAATATCAAATCCTTTATTTCTATAACCAATAAATAAGCGGTCTTGACTATCTACATATAACACATTTATATCATGCGAACTCAAATCGTTCATATTATCAAAACCCGATAAAACATTTATTTTCTTGGTTTTCGGATCATAAAAGTTCACACCTCCGCCATAAGTGCCAATATAAATTACACCTTCTTTATTTTCAACAATCGAAGAAACAGAATTACTACTTAAACCATCTCCCATGCTTAATTGTTTTATATTGCCTTTATTATCTATGATAATAATTCCGCCTTTATAAAACCCTGCCCATATCCCTAAATTGGCAGTTTTGCAAAGACATAAAACTGCTTTACTCTTTATTTTATCCGGTTTATATTTCAAAACATCTTCAATGGGATAGAAATTATTTAACTTTCTGTTCCAATAGTTTAAACCTCCCCCATCCGTTCCAATCCACATATTTCCTCTATCATCACTAATAAACGAAGTTACAGGAAAATCAGGAAGACTATTTGGCTTACATCCATTATATGAATACGATTTAAAACTTAAAGGTTTATCTATAATATACATGCCTTTACTAAATGTTCCAATCCAATAGTTTTTACTATTATCTTGATAAATGGTCCAAAATGAATTTTGCGGCATGCCGTATTTAGTTCCTTTTTCTACCGAAAAATGCGCAAACTTATTTGCATTAATATCTAAAACATTAAGGTAGTTGTTTTCAGTACCGATTAACAAGAACTTTTCATTATATACATTTAATGAAAGAATATTATTTGATGTTAAACTATTAGGATTATCCGGATTATGTATAAATTGCCGGTACCAAACATGACCGTTTTCAATTTTATCAATTTTAATTAAACCTGTTTTGGTTGATGCAAGCCAAATTGTCCCATTTTCGGTTTGGCAAATATCTGTAATAAAATTCAACTCAATTTCTTCTTTATTTCCATTATCAAATATTAGTTTTTTAACGGTCTTATTTTCAATATCAAACTCATAAACATCGCCAATAACATTCCCTGCCAGAAAAATTCCTTTCTTGTATCTATATAAAACATTAAATTTTTCAGATGAATATTTATATTTCGGGATGTTAAGGTATTCTTCAAAAGTTTGGATTTTTTGTTTTGTTTTATCAAAAACACAAATACCTCCAAGTGTAGAAAGCCAAATATTACCATCTGTATCCTCTGCAATATCTGTTATTGAGTTTAATTTAGCATTTTTATCCGAACTCTGATAATAATACTGAATAAAATTGTTTTTTTCTCTATTATAAACATTTAAACCATGGGTAGTAGCAATCCACAAACTACTGTCTTTTGACTCATACAATGCCATAATGCCATTGTTACTAACCGAATTAATGTTTGTATCATTATGCATGTAATAAGATATACTGTTCCCGTCATAGCGATTTAAACCATTACTGGTGCCTATCCACATAAATCCCTTATAATCTTGTACAAATGCTTTCACACTGTATCCGGAAAGATTTACATCTAAATGCTTGAATTCAATCTTTTTATTTTGAGAAAAAAGAAAAGCCGGAGATAATAATACAATCAAAGCAAACAATAAAATACGCATAAGTTAGCCGGTTTGATAAATTTAATAGAACACAACCTTAATTAAAAAACATTACAGCTATGAAGAATACATTAACTATTTAAGAAGAATTTTAACCTAAATTGAGCGATTATGTACAAAAAGAAGTGCCAAGATATTGAGATTAAAAAGTTTAGAAAAAAAGTAAGAATACCGTTGGTATTTGAGTCTTTTTTTTGTAAATCTTTTTAACTCAACAGATTGGTGCTTATTGAAGTAGATAATCGTTCAATTCAGGTTTAATTTAGATTTTCTGCTAATTTATTTAAAAAACATATAAAAGACAATTACTTTTTGATATAAAAACGGAAAGTTTGAAAAAAATTACATCATTTTAAATATTGTGTTACTGTCAAATAGCACATATTAGCTAATAAATAGTGTATCAGAAAACATATCAGATAAGTTCAGTTTTTATAAAAAACAATATATTTTTAAATGCAATAGCTTACGAATTAATTTAACGGTTATAGCAATTAACCAAAAATAAGCTCAGTTTAAGTTTATACATTTACCGGATAATAAATATTTGCAAAGCCTGAACCTAAAAATAATAGTAATTAAATAAGCTCACGTTACATAAAAGTACTTTTGCCAAATAAATAATGATTTTAGGATAGATTGTATCTACTTATGAAAATACTAATTAAAATATATAAACGTATTAGTTTCTTATCCTTAGATATCGTTCTTGGTGCGTTATCAGGCAGTATCATGGCTCAAAAGGTTTTTAATACACCAATAAATTATAGTTGGTTAATAATTCTGGGTATTAGTGTTTGGATTATATACACTGCCGACCATTTATTAGACAGCATAAAATCAAAAAATCTAATTGCAGCTGAACGCCGGTTATTTTACCGGAAATATTTCAAATTACTTTTTGTTTTAGAAATCTTTTTTTTAATAATTGTACTGTATATGAGTTTTAAACTTATTGAAATAAAATTAATAAAAGCGGGCTTGATAATTGGTCTTTTTATTGCATTTTATTTCCTAATGCTTTATTTGTTCAATGCAAAAAAAACACTTTTACTGCAAAAAGAAATGATTGTGGCATTAATATATACCACAGGAATTTTCATTGCTCCGCTTAGCAAAGTCTATCCTGATATAAATATTTACCAAATATTAATTATTATAAGCTTTTTTTTAATTGTTTGGGCTGATATTTTACTTATAGCCATTTTTGAATTAAATAAAGACATTCACGACAATTTTACTTCACTTCCTGTAATTATAGGAATAGAAAGCACAGCCGGATTTATGAGTATATTACTTTATATAGCTTTTATATTTATAGTTTTAATAAGCCTGTTTTCACAAATAAATACAATTTATACAATGTCAAGCATCATTTTGTTTGTAATAGGCATCTCGCAAATTATTATTTACAAACAAAGGTATTATTTCTCTAAAAATGATATTTACCGTTTTGCAACAGAAGCCATTTTCTTTTTGCCGGCATTCATGATTTTTGTGTAAATACAAGCTAAATAGAGCGGTTACGTACAAATTAAACAATTTTCAAAGGCATCATATCTAATATTTGTCATAACTATATTTTTTTATATTTTTGCAACGATTTATTTATATAGTTAAATATTAAAACAATTAGATATGACATTACAAACAGATTTAAGACATATTATTGATACCGAGGACTATAATAAGTTCCTGGAAGAAAATGAGAATGTTATGATTTGCTGTGGAAGAATGGGTCCGATGTGTGTTCCTGTATATGCAGTAATGGAAGAATTGCAAGAAGACGGAGAATATGAACACGTGGCATTTGCAGATATGCTTTTTGATAATCCTCATGCAGCAGTAATTCGTAATCTGCCGGAATGTAGTGGATTTATGGGCTTACCTTTTACCGTTTATTATAAAAACGGAAAAGTGGTAAAAGCAACAAGTAGTATTCAAAATCGTGAACAAATTACTGAAATTTTAGACAGTGAGTTTAAAAAGTAATTTATAAAAATTTATACCCTAAAATGTCATTTTACCTAGTGTAGAATGGCATTTTTTAATATTAATATTATGGAAACAAATAATTTTGACGTTATTATTTTAGGTGGAGGTCCTGCCGGACTAACTGCAGGTATATATCTTGCACGCGCCAAAACAAAAGCACTGATTTTAGATACAGGAACCATTGGCGGACAAGTGGTTCTCACACATGAAATTGCCAATTATCCGGGTATTGAGAGCATTTCGGGTTATATGCTTGCAAAAACAATGCGTAAACAAGCCAAGAGTTTTGGCTGTACCATAAAATCAAATATAAAAATCAGTTCATTAAATTTATCGGGTAAACTAAAAAAAGTAGTAGTGAACGATAAAGATGAATATACAGCTAAATCAGTAATTATAGCATCGGGGGGTAAATCCAGACCTTTAAACGTTCCCGGAGAAAAAGAATTTGCAGGCAAAGGCATTTCCTATTGCGCAACCTGCGATGGTGATTTTTTTCAAGATAAGGAAATTATTGTTGTGGGTGGTGGTAATTCTGCTTTAGAAGAAGCGGTTTCATTAACCCAATATGCATCAAAAGTAACCATTGTTCATCAATTTGATCATTTTCAAGCATATCCATGGGCTGTGGAAGAAGCAAAAAATAATCCGAAAATTAATTTCATTATGGAATCGGAGATTATCGAATTTTTTGGTGATGAAAGCCTTCGTAAAGTAAAAATAGAACATCAGCGGACACATGAAATATCAGAAATGGAAATTGATGGCGTATTTATTTTTATTGGCTATATTCCACGCACTGATTTTATAAAAAATATTGTTTCGTTAAATGAACGCGGAGAGATTTTAGTAGATAATAATTACCAAACAAACATAGAAGGCGTGTTTGCAGCCGGAGACTGTTTGGAAAAACGCTATCGGCAAATTACCACTGCTGTTTCAGACGGTACTGTTGCCGCATTAAATGCTATTGAATACATCAATAAGTAAGCTTTTGGTAATTTGCAAGTGATATTTTTTGATTTTTTCAAATTAATAAAATAAAAAAGCCCGCTATGCGGGCTTTTTTATTAAACATATTTTTACTAAAATTAATATTCCATATTTGCCATACGCCTATAATAATCATAACGCCATTTCGCATTCTCTTCTGCAGTTTTAAATAATTCTTCTGCTTGATCAGGGAATGCTTTAAGCAAAGAAGTATATCGAACTTCACTCATCAAGAACTCTCTAAATTTACTCCAATCCGGCTCTTTTGAGTCTAAAGAAAATGGGTTCTTGCCCTCTTCTACCATTGGATTATACCTATAAAGTGTCCAATATCCTGATTTAACAGCCTCCTTTTCAGCATCCATCATCGTATTCATGCCTTTTCTTAAACCATGAGCAATACATGGAGAATATGCAATGATTATAGATGGTCCCGGATATGCTTCTGCTTCTTTAATAACCTTAAATGCATGTCCCATATTCGCTCCCATAGAAATTTGAGCTACATAAACGTAACCATAAGTCATTGCCATAGCACCCAAATCTTTTTTCCGGATTTTTTTACCTGATGCGGCAAATTTAGCAATAGCTCCTGTTGGTGTAGCTTTTGATGATTGACCACCCGTATTTGAATACACCTCGGTATCAAGTACCAGAACATTTACATTTTCACCGGATGCCAAAACATGATCCAAACCACCATATCCAATATCATAAGCCCAACCATCACCACCGAATATCCAGTGTGATTTTTTAGTCAGGTATTGTTTTAATGATAAAACTTCTTTTGCAAAAGGTTTTTCACATTTTTCTAATAATGGAATTACCGCTTGACTTGCTTCTTTTGATTTTTCACCATCGTCTTTAGTTTCAATCCAATATTGCATAGCGGCTTTTAATTCTTCAGGTACACCATTATTTAAGGCTTCTTTAAACTTACGTTCAATACGCGCTCTTAACTTATCTGAAGCAACAGCCATACCAAAGCCAAATTCTGCATTATCTTCAAATAATGAATTTGCCCATGCAGGACCATGACCTTCTGAATTAACGGTATATGGAGTTGATGGCGCAGAACCTCCATAAATTGAAGAACAACCTGTTGCATTAGCAATAGTCATACGGTCTCCAAACAACTGGGTAGTTAGTTTAACATAAGGAGTTTCACCACAACCGGCGCAAGCACCAGAAAACTCGAATAAGGGTTGTGCAAACTGACTGTTTTTAAATGTTTTTTCTTTGGGTACTAATTTGTCTTTATAACCCACATTAGTATGAACCCAATCCCATTTTTCAGCCTGATCCATATGGTCAACCAATGGCTCCATTACCAATGATTTTTCTTTTGAAGGACAAACTTCGGCACAAACAGCACAACCTGTACAATCCAAAACACTTACTTGAATACGGAAACCATATCCTTTAAGGTCTTTTCCTACAGCAGGAATTGTTTCAACGCCGTCAGGAGCTTTTGCTTTATCATCATCGTCAAATAAGAACGGACGAATAACTCCGTGAGGACAAACATAAGCGCACTGATTACATTGAATACAGTTTTCAGCAATCCATTTAGGAATTTCAGTAGCTACCCCGCGTTTTTCAAAGGCTGCAGTTCCGGGAGGCAATGAACCGTCCTCACGACCTACAAAAGCACTAACAGGAATATCATCACCGTCTTGTGCATTAATAACATCTACAAAGTTTTTAATAAACTCAGGACGTTCGCCGTTTGTATTTTCCTCTTTTAACTCTATATTTTTCCATTCAACAGGAATTTCTACTTCGGTAACATCACCACCTCTATCAACAGCTTGGTAGTTCATGTTTACAATCTCATCGCCTTTTTTAGAGAAGGATTTTACAATAGCTTTCTTCATTTCTTCAACGGCTTTATCGTAAGGGATAACACCCGAAATTTTAAAGAAAGCAGATTGCATAATCGTATTGGTACGAGAACCTAAACCGATTTCATGTGCAATTTTTGTTGCATTAATGATGTACATTTTAATTTCATTCTCTGCCAAGAACTTTTTCATGTGATCCGGTAGTTGATTTTTAGTTTCTTCAATATCCCAGATGCTATTTAATAAAAAAGTTCCTCCTTTTTTCATTCCTTTCAGCATATCATACTTTTTAAGATATGCAGGAACATGGCATGCAACAAAATCAGGTTGTGTAACCAAATAGGTTGAACGAATTAATGAATCACCAAAGCGCAAATGCGAAATGGTAATACCTCCTGATTTTTTTGAATCGTAAGCAAAATAAGCCTGACAATATTTATCGGTAGAATCTCCTATAATTTTAATGGAGTTTTTATTAGCACCAACAGTTCCGTCAGAACCTAAACCATAAAATTTTGCTTCAAAAGTTCCTTCGGGAACCGTACTTACTTCGGGTAATTGAGGTAATGATGTAAATGTAACATCATCAACAATACCTATGGTAAATTGATTTTTAGGCTCTTTTTGTTTCAAGTTATTGTACACCGAAATAATTTGAGCAGGAGTTGTATCTTTTGAACTTAATCCATAGCGGCCACCAACAATAATCGGTGCATTTTCTTTACCATAATAAACATCACGAACATCCAAATACAAAGGTTCCCCGTTTGCACCGGGTTCTTTTGTACGGTCAAGAACAGCAATTCTTTTTACTGTTTTTGGCATGGCTTTAAAGAAGTACTTTTCAGAGAACGGACGGTATAAGTGAACAATTAATAAGCCTACTTTTTCGCCTTTATCGTTCAAATAATTAACCACCTCTTTAATGGTTTGTGTAACCGAACCCATTGCAATAATAACATGCTCCGCATCCTCAGCACCAAAATAATTAAACGGATGATAAGGTCTTCCGGTAATTTTAGTAATTTCCTGCATGTACTCTTCTACCATATCCGGTATTGTTTCGTAAAACGGATTGGCAGCTTCACGAGCTTGGAAATATATATCCGGATTTTGAGCGGTACCTCTTGTTACAGGATTTTCAGGATTTAAAGCATTTTCACGGAATTTTTGTAATGCGTCCCAATCTAAAAGATTTTCCATTACTTCTTGTTCCATTACTTCTACTTTTTGAATCTCGTGAGAAGTACGGAAACCATCAAAGAAATGAACAAAAGGAATGCGCGACTTAATAGCAGCAAGGTGAGCTATACCCGCAATATCCATAATTTGCTGAACGCTTCCGGTAGCAAGAAAAGCAAAACCTGTTTGTCGTGCGCTCATTACATCGGAATGATCACCAAATATTGATAATGCTTGAGCTGCTAAACTTCTTGCACTAACGTGAAATACTCCGGGCAATAATTCACCTGATATTTTATACATATTTGGTATCATTAAAAGCAAACCTTGTGAAGCGGTAAAAGTACTTGTCAAAGCACCCGCTTGCAGAGAACCATGAACCGCACCGGCTGCACCGGCTTCCGATTGCATTTCTTTTACATCCACAGTTTCTCCAAAGATGTTCTTTCTGCCGTTGGCAGCCCATTCATCAACATTTTCTGCCATATTTGATGATGGAGTGATTGGGTAAATTGCTGCTACTTCGCTGAACATATATGCTATATGTGAAGCTGCATAATTCCCATCACATGTAAGATACTTTTTAGTTTTAACCATAATAAACTATTTTTAATTTAATATCTGTTACGTTATACCGGATTTTCTATAAATTTTTCTACTAAATTAATTATAGAAAAGGGGTAATTTTTGAATTGAATTACGAAATGCAAAAGTAAACTTTTTTTCAGTATTTTAAGTGTAAATTTTTATATTATTCAACAAGTTTATTGTTTTTTTTGCAAATAAAATGTATAAATATACATAATTAAGAAATTTCATTAAACACCTTTGGTTAATATTTTTAATAGTTTGGAAAAATAATATCATTGACATAAATTTGTATCATAGAAATCGCTGAAACTACACAAATATCTTTAAAATAATAAAGAAAATAATGCTTGCTACAAGCAATATTAAAATACAGTCAATACAATTAGGTAAGGGAGATATACATAGAAGAGCAATAAACAGACTTATAAAAAACCACTATGAATAAAACAATTAAACTTTATCTTATTTCAGCCTTTCTGTTAAGTGTTGGATATACAACAATAGCACAACAATTAACCATAGATTCAGCTACCTATTATTTAGAAGCATACAAATCAGCTTGCTATTTTGACAATGGTAAATTATGGGGTATTAATTTTTACACCAATCAAGTTATTTTTGATAAAAATAGCCGATATACCATTAGTAACTTTAAAGATACTTTAGGCGTATTAAAACATAGTGGAGAATTTTTTTACGGCTATTTGCCTGATACCATAAAACCTGAACAACTGGGACTTTCTACTTGGATACATAAATGGCTATCATCAAGCATCAATAACTATGAGAATGTCGGAATTTTTATTCATGAAGCGTTTCATTATTTTCAAGACAGCCTTAGAATAAAACCCAAAGGCTTTAATAATAAGCAAATGAATGAATACAATGCCCGAATTAGCATAAAAATGGAGGCTCATTTCTTGGCAAAAGCTATTTCTAATATAGATAGCACAATAAATTATTTAAAAGATGCTATAAAATGGCGTTTGTGGCGACAAAAGCAATTTCCTGAGAACATTGTTGATGAAAAAAGATTTGAAATACTTGAAGGCTTAGCTCAATATACAGGTAATTATATTGCTTGCAAATATTATGGTATCAACATAGTTGAACCGGCATTAAGGATATACCATACAATAATGGAAAATAAAGATACAAGCGGCACAACTTCTTTAGAAAGATCATTTGCTTATGTTTCCGGTCAATTTTATGCTATTTTACTGGATCGGTTTTATCAAAATTGGCGTAAAAATGTTTCAGCAAATTCAGATTTGGCAAATATGCTAATGAATAAATTAAATTTAGAAATTGATACAAGCAAATTAGATTTACTGTCTGATTATAAGGATAATAAAAAATTTAAAGAAGTAATAGAATTTGAAACAAACCGGAAATTACATTTTCAAGAGCATAAGCTTTCAATATTAAAAAAATTCAGTCAGCAAAAAACTCTTTCAATACCAACAGACAGCACGTTTCATTTCGCATTTAATCCTAGCACTATGATTACATTTGAAGATGGAACTTTTTTCCCCTATTTTAACGCTTCGGGTAATTGGGGGGAGATAAAAGTCAATACAGGTGGCGGTATATTTTATGAAAAAATAGTTAAAGTGTTAATAAATAAAGATATAATAATATCAGAAAATAAAGTAACAAATACTAACTGGGTACTTATATTAAATAAAGGTTGGGTGCTTAATAAAAATGATAACGGCTATTATATCTCAAAAAAAATACATCGTTAATTTTAAATTTTCAGATTTGTCAAATTAGTTCAGTTATTTCTTTTCTAAATCTATAAAATAGTATAGCGATAGATAGTAATTCAACTTAAAAATCCAAATAAAAACTCTTGGTCAAATTTATATATTCCTTACTGTATTGCATAGTAATAGCATCTTTAATAAATAGTTGAGTGATATTGCTTGGTATATTCTTTTGTGAAAAACAGATAGCTATACGTTTGGCAGGTTTATTTTTATGCGGTTTTATTTCTAAAATTTTATTCGGATAAAAATTATATTTATAGGCTTCACTAATTAAATCATCCTTTTGAAAATAAGGGTAAATAATATAGAGCTTTCCGTTTGGAGCTAAAATTCTATTAAGTCCGGCAAATAAATCAGGCAAAGGCAGTGTATTATTATGCCTCGCTTTATTTCGCTGTTGATTAGGCGATTGGTAAGTCCCGTTAAAATAGGGCGGATTGCATATTGCACAGTCGTATTTTAAATCTTTTTGCTTTGCAAAATCTTGAAATGAGGAATTAACGATTTTTATCCGTTCAGACCATATGGATAGATTAATGTTTTCTTGGGCTTGTTTTATACTGTCTTCGTCAATTTCAATTGCAGTAATTTGCGCAAGCGATTTTTGTGCAGCCATAAGGCTTAAAAGTCCGGTACCTGTACCTATATCAAGAATTCTTTTTGCATTATCAAAATCAGCCCACGCACCCAGCAGCACCGAATCAATACCTACTTTCATGGCTGCTTTTTCTTGATAAACAATAAATTGCTTAAAGCGAAAATACTTATTTGACATTTTTTTAAAGATAGTCAATAAACTTCAAGTTGTACCTTTTGATATTTAAAGCTCAATTTAATCCTTACACAAGACAAATAACAGATTATTAAATAATTAATATTTGTCAATAAAGTCGGGCTGCGACCTTAAATTGCAAACTCCATAAAAACTAAGTTATTTACACACAGCGAATTAACAAAACAGCGCTCCGATTATAAAAAATAGGCTATCCTTCAAAAAAATCCCTCACTTTATTAAAAAATCCTTTTTCATTTTTGGCTTTTGCCTCAAAATTTTCAGAATTTTTCAGTTTTTCCAACATTTTGCGTTCTTCTCTCGTTACGCTTTTAGGAATGTAAACATTTACTTTTACCAACAAATCGCCATGACCATAGCCTTGAACATCAGGAACACCTTTACCTCTTAGCCTTAAAATTTTTCCCGATTGGGTACCGGGTTCTATTTTTACTTTAACTTTTCCATTTAATGTAGGTATTTCTACGGGCGTACCGAGAATGGCATCAGGAACACTTATATTGAGATTATAAAGCAAATCGTTATCATGTCGAATTAATTCAGGGTGTTCAATTTCTTCAATAACCACAAGAAGATCGCCGTTTATACCGCCTCCGCGCGGCGCATTGCCTTTACCCGAAACCGATAATTGCATTCCTTCGGCAACACCTGCAGGAATATTCACCTCAATTAGGTCTTCTTTTTTTACAACACCTTCGCCATAACAACTTGTACATTTTTTGGTTATGGTTTTACCGCTGCCGCCACAAGAAGGACAAGTTGTTGTGCTTTGCATTTGTCCGAGAATGGTATTTGTAACGCGTGTAACCTGTCCCATACCATGGCAAGTTTGACAGGTTTGAATATCCGAAGGAGAAGCAGCACCGGTACCATCACAAGCAGAACAAGCAACATATCGTTTTACCTTGAGCTTCTTTGTTACGCCATTAGCAATTTCATCCAATGTTAGTTTTACCCGAACACGCAAGTTTGTACCTTTATTCATACGCCTGCCACCTCTGCGGCTACCTCCAAAACCTCCACCAAAACCGAAAATATCTCCAAAATGCGAAAAAATATCTTCGATATCCATTCCAAAGCCTCCGGCACCATTACCCGATGCACCACCTACACCGGCATGTCCGAATTGGTCGTAACGTCTTCTTTTTTCATCATTACTTAAAACTTCATAGGCTT
>JALSLF010000399.1 GCA_026988445.1 Bacteroidales bacterium | reverse complement strand
AAAAAGTGAATCGCTCAATAAAAACGGGATTTCAATACTGTCGCTTTTCCCTTTTTTTACAATGTGATAATCAATTTGATTACTGCGAAATTGTCGTTTAAAACGATGATATTTTGCAGGTAAAAGCGTATCGGAATGTAAAAACTGCTCCGAATATTTTGGTGAAATACTAAAATGAGCATTTGTATCAAGTGAAATAAGGTTTACATTTCCATAAACGGGAAAAGCAGAATTTTCGGCAGAATAGTACTCATTATAATCGTCCCACGACCATCCGAAACCAAAAAATACGGTTTCATCATTTGATTTACTGATAAAAATCTTTTTCTTTTTATTAGCTGCCAAAAAATTATATACCGTATCGGTATGAATAAAATGGTGCAAAAAAGTGGGGTCGCCTGTACCCCATATTATCAAACTGTCATTTCCAAGATATTTATATCGTAGTCCGGGTAAAGAGTCGCCCAAAACGGTAAGCCCAGTAAAAAAAGTAAATAATTTTGTATTGGATGCCGGAGTAAAATATCTATCAGCATTATATTCAATTAAATATTTACCGGTTTGCGGATTAAAAACAACAAAACCGTTAAAATTATTCTTAAATGCTGTTTTCTTATCAATTTCCCGTGTAAAAGATTGTGTGTTTTTAAGGTATGCTGTAGATGAGCAAGAAGCAAAGGTTATGATTAAAGAAAACAATAGGAGAGTTTTCATAATAAAAGATTTAAATAGAACAAATCCTTAACAGGTATTTATAATGATTTGTATTTTACCTGTCAAGGATTATTAGAATGTTATTCCGCCTTATAATCAAACTTTACCAAATCAACAAACTGTAAAATCCGGTTATAAATTTCATGTTTATCTAAATTCTGTAAACGCTCGGTGCCAAATTTTTCTACACAAAACGATGCCATGGCTGAACCGAAAATAATAGCCGTTTTCATATTCTCAAACGATACGGCTCCTTGTGCTGCCAAATATCCGGCAAAACCACCTGCAAAAGTGTCGCCTGCACCGGTTGGGTCAAAAACTTCTTCTAAAGGCAGTGCCGGAGCAAAAAACACTTTATCATCATTAAAGAGTAATGCACCGTGTTCTCCTTTTTTAATTATAACATATTTAGGTCCCATGCTTTGAATTTTTCGTGCCGCCTTTTTTAATGAATACTCTCCGGAAAGCTGACGTGCTTCTTCATCGTTAATAGAAATAACATCTACCATACTCATGGTTCTGTGCAACTCATCCAACATGGTATCCATCCAAAAATTCATGGTATCCATAACGATTAATTTCGGACGCACCGGCATCTGTTCAATCACTTTACGCTGAACATCGGGCGATAAATTACCCAACATTAAAAATTCGGCATTTTTATAGGCTTCCGGTACTTTGGGGTCAAAAGTACCCAAGGAGTTAAGCTCGGTAATTAAAGTATCGCGCGAGTTCATATCGTTATGATATTTTCCCGACCAAAAAAATGTTTTTTCGTCCTTTTTAATTTCTACTCCTTGAACATCAACATTATGCGCTTCAAGCATTTTTAAATGTTTATCTTCAAAATCACCACCAACAACCGATACTACTTCCGGCTTAGCTCCGGCATAAGATGCCGAAAGCGCAATATAAGTTCCTGCTCCACCAAGAATTTTATCGGTTTTTCCAAAAGGGGTTTCAATGGCATCGTAAGCCACACTACCAACTACTAATAATTTCATATTCTATTTTTAAAATTTTTCATTTAATGATATAAAATACAAACTTAATTATTTAAACTTACATTTTCAAAAGATAGAAAAAGTCTGTGATAAAATTGTATATTTTGGCATTCATAAAAAAGGTGTATTTTTGAAAATATATTTGAGATATTAAAAATACCAATGATAGAAAATCAAAATACAGAATTTAAAAGAATATGGAAAGATGAATATCTAAAATCAATTTGTGCATTTGCAAATGCTCAAGGTGGGAAACTTTGGATAGGACTGAATGATGATGGAGAAATTATTGGTATAAAAAATTACAGAAAACTTTTAGAAGATATTCCGAACAAAGTCCGTGATATTCTTGGAGTAATCGTTGAGATAAATCAATACATAAAAAATAAAAATATTTATTTAGAAATAATTGTTCCTAAATCCAATAACCCGATTTCTTTTCGGGGACATTTTTATTACCGTTCAGGAAGCACAATACAAGAATTAAATGGTGGAGCTCTTGAAAAGTTCTTGTTAGATAAAAGAGGAAAGAAATGGGATGGTATTGTTGCTGAAGGTTTTGGTGTTAACGATTTATCTCCTATTGCTTTTGATATATATAGAAAAAAAGCAAAACGAAGCAAAAGAATTCCTCATGAAGATTTACAAGGAAGTAACAAGCATCTTCTAAAGCTTTTGGGGCTTTTAGAAAACAACAATATAACTCGCGCAGCCCTTTTAGCTTTTGGTAAAAACCCGGAAAAACTTTTTACAGGAGCTTATGTTAAAATAGGTTTTTTTCGTTCACACAGTGATTTGCTTTACCATGATGAAGTACACGGAAGCTTATTTGAACAAGTAGAAAAAACTATGGATTTGCTTCTTACTAAATATATGAAGGCAAATATTGCTTATGAAGGCATTACACGAACAGAAACCTATGATTTTCCCGAAGAAGCATTACGAGAAGCTGTGCTAAATGCGATTGTTCATAACGATTATACAAGTGGAAGCCCTATACAAATTCGTGTTTACAATAAAATGATTTGGATTAGTAATTTTGGTAATCTACCTGTAGGATGGACAGTGGAAACATTAAAAAAGCAACATAAATCAATCCCTCCTAATCCGGATATAGCAAATGCATTCTTTCGTGCCGGATATATAGAAGTATGGGGGCGAGGTACTTTGAATATCATTAATTATTGCAAAAAAGCCGGCTTACCAGAACCGGATTTTAAATTTTCAGCAGGATTAACCGTACTCTTTAAAAAAGAAAATATACCCTATGAAGAATTAGCAACGATCAATTACAAAAAAACTGTGGAGAAAACTGTGGAGAAAACTGTGGAGAAAACTGTGGAGAAAATTTTAAAACTTATTAAAAATAATCCAAAAATAACAATAAAAGAAATTGAAATAAAAACAGGATTAAGTAGGCGGGGAATTGAGTGGAATATAGCAAAATTGAAAAAACAAGCTAAAATTAAACGTGTTGGACCCGATAAAGGCGGACACTGGGAAATTATCAATAATGATTAAAACAATACAAAAACAAAAGGTAATTTTATGAAAACAGACTATTATTTAATTGAAGATTTATTATCAGAGGAACATAAATTAATTCGTCAATCGGTAAACGAATGGGTAAACCGTAAAATAAAACCGGTAATTGATGATTACGCTCAAAAGCACGAATATCCGGAATCTAGTATCCGCGAATTAGGCGAATTAGGTGTTCTCGGCTCGTTTATTCCTGAAAAATATGGGGGGTCAGGCTTTGACCAAATTGCTTATGGTTTGATGATGCAGGAATTGGAAGCCGGCGATTCGGCAATACGTTCTACTGCATCGGTACAAACGTCCTTGGTAATGTACCCAATTTATGAATTCGGTTCGGAAGCACAAAAGCAAAAATATTTACCTAAACTAGCATCCGGCGAACACATTGGTTGTTTCGGACTTACAGAACCCAATCACGGCTCCGACCCGGGTGCTATGGAAAGCAGGATTGTTAAAAAAGAAGGGTATTATTTGCTTAATGGCGCAAAAATGTGGATAACAAACTCGCCAATTGCAGATATTGCAGTAGTTTGGGCAAAAGATGAAGAAGGGATTGTACGCGGACTAATTGTAGAAAAAGGGATGAAAGGTTTTTCAGCACCGGAAATTAAAAACAAATGGTCTTTACGTGCATCATTAACGGGAGAGTTGGTTTTTGATAATGTAAAAATACCCGAAGAAAATATCCTACCAAACATAAAAGGTTTAAAAGGTCCGATGATGTGTCTTAATTCGGCACGCTACGGGATAGCATGGGGCGCAATAGGTGCTGCCATAGATTGCTATGAAACGGCGATACAATACACGGCAGAACGTAAACAATTTAAGCGTAGCTTAAACTCATTTCAACTCACACAAAAAAAACTTGCCGAAATGCTCACCGAAATAACCAAAGCACAACTTTTAGCATGGCGATTGGGTGTACTAAAAAATGAAAATCGTGCCACGCCTGCACAAATATCCATGGCAAAACGCAATAATGTAGAAATGGCTTTGGAAATAGCACGTACAAGCCGTCAGATGCTTGGTGCTATGGGAATAGTAGGCGATTATCCGATTATGCGACACATGATGAATTTAGAATCGGTAATAACTTATGAGGGTACACACGATATTCATTTATTAATTACCGGAATGGATATTAGCGGAGTACCGGCATTTAAATAATACCTTAAATTTTCTGCTTAAATAAAATGGAAGATGGATAACAAATATTAAGTTAATTTGATTAAACAAAAATCAGGGTGCGACTTAAATTAAGCTATTTGCAGGCAGCAATGAACAAAGTCGCACTCCGGTTTTTAAAACTAAAACATAAATATTTTCGGCACTAGCACGAATTTAATGAAAAAATATAAACCCTGTTTATATAGACAGTAGAACATGTTTTATACATTTTCGATATTTTCCTCAAAGAACAGTTTGCCTATGGCAAATGTTTTTATCTACAAATAAACTCAAATTAGCGCATATATTTTATTTTTTTACCGGTCTGTTACCGGTAACCGGAGACCAGTGACCAGTGACCAGAGACCAGAGACCGGTTACACTATTTACTTTATTCCACTAAACTCGTGCTTGTACACTATTTTTAACAGACACCAACTACACTAAGGTAATTCTTCATCTTCAATCCAAGGTGCACCCGCTTTTTTTAAGGCATTTTCCAGTTCTTTCATATCTTTATCCAAAATACTTTTTAATTGCTCTTTATATTCAAGATATTCTTTTTTTGCTAAAGCAAGTACCTTTTTATGGGTTCCGGTTGGCCCGTAAGCCGAAGCCCTCATAGATGTAAAAATTGTACCGAGACGATTGTTTAAACTTGGCGTATTGCGTTCACCGGGTTCATTTTTTGCCAGATTACCGTTTAACTTAATATTAATTTTTACTAATTTTTGACGTAAATTTTCAAGTTGCGTATCTAAATCACCCGGCGCAGCAGCTGTTCTGTCCAAAGCAGTTTTCATGGCTTTGCATTTATTTAATGATTTTTGCAAAACTATGTTCAATGCTGAAATTTTTTGTTGTGTTTCAGCAACATCTTTCCAAAATGCAGCAGTTTCTTCATGCGAAGGACCTTCAATAGCCGGTTTACGCATTTCTTTAAGCTTAAAGCTCTTATAATCCGATAAAACCGTAACTTCTCCGTTTTGCTCTAAGGAAAGTTGTACTTTATAAACTCCCGGCATTACCAATTGTCCTTTCGGCTTTCTTCCTCTGTTGTTTTTAGAATTTAGTCGAACAGGAGTTTGTGCCGGATAACGTAAATCCCAAGCAATACGATGGAAGCCTTTTCCTGTTTCGCCTTTTATCCTACGGATAATATTTCCGTTTTCATCGGCAACCGTGAGCCAAATTACCGGTTTTTGTTCTGTTTTTTCATCACTTAATGCTTCCCATCCCGGAAAAGGAATATCTTTAGCCTCTTTCTCTAATTGTTTTTCTTTTTCTTTCCGGATTTGCTCTTTGCTTTTCAACTCATCTTTTAAATAATAAGTAAAAACTGCACCAAAAGGAGGATTGGGTGCAATAAAATGATTAGCTCCCGAAAAAGCATTTTTCTCAAAACCGATAACCGAACGCGGAATATACCACCAAGCATCTTTAAGGTCAAACAATACCGCTTTTTTATTCAATGTTTCAGCAGAAATATTGCGTAAGGGGGAGATATCGTCTAAAATATAAAAACCGCGACCGAAAGTGGCAGCTACCAAATCATTTTCCCTGCGCTGAATACTTAAATCACGAACAGCAATGGTAGGTATTCCACCTTTAAGTTGCTTCCATTCTTTTCCGCCGTTCGTACTAAAATACACACCAAACTCAGTTCCAATAAATAATAAATTCGGCTGAACATGATCTTGCACTAAACGCCAAACAATGGTTTTCTGTGGCAAATTACTGCTTATAGATGTCCATGTTTTGCCTTTATTGGAACTTTTATATAAATAGGGTTTAAAATCTCCGTATTTATGGTTATCCAAAGCTACATAAACGGTGGCAGCATCGAATAAATCAGCTACAATATTATTTACAAAAGCGGTTGAGGGTGCTCCGGGTAATTTACTAACCGGAATTTTCCGCCAGGTTTTACCGTCATCTTCGGTTACTTGTATCAAACCATCATCGGTACCGGCATAAATTAATCCTTTTTGTTTAGGCGATTCTGCCAAAGAAGTAATGGTATTAAAAACCGACATTGCATATAAATCCCAAGCATTATCATAGCTCTGTTTTTTACCCATAATAGGAAGAGCCATGCGTTCTTGATTTTTAGTTAAATCTCCTGAAATAGCAGTCCAGTTATCACCTCTGTCTGTTGATTTCCAAACACGATACGATGCATAATAAATGGTGGTCGGATTATGAGGGCTAACTAATATTGGAGCATCCCAATTAAAGCGTTCAAAAGGCTCAGCTTCACCGGCTTGTGGTTGAATATGAACCACTTCTCCGGTAGAACGGTCAATGCGTACTAAATTTCCTTGTTGCCATTCGGCATAAACAATATCCGGATTTCCGGGTTCTGTAGCCGGCTGATGCCCGTCGGCAAAAAGTACAACTTCCCAATCAGCATTTCTTATTCCGTGCAAATTATCGGTACGCGACGGACCGCATTGCGTATTGTTATCTTGTGTACCCCCATAAATATTATAAAAAGGTTCCGTGTCATCAAGCGCTAATTTATAAAATTGAGTAACAGGCAAATTATCAATAAATTTCCATGTTTTTGTATGGTCATAACTTATATACAAACCACCATCGGTACCTACCAGCATAAACTTCGGGTCTGATTTTTTAAATGCTAAAGCATGATTATCGGAGTGTTTAAACTGTTCATTCATTTGTACAAATGTTTTACCTCCATCTTCCGACATTTGCATACGTACATCGGCAAGAAAAATCAAATCAAAATAATGCGGACTTGCATATAACTCTTGATAATAGTGTGGTCCGGTACCACCGGAAACAGCCTCCGACATTTTTGTCCAAGATGCACCCCGGTCTGATGAACGATAAACAGCTCCTTTACGCCGGTCAAGCTCAATGGCAGCATAAATTACATCCGGTTTTTGTGGTGAAATAGCCAAGCCGATTTTACCCATATTACTTTTAGGTAATCCTTGTGTTAATTTTTCCCAACTTAGACCACCGTCTTCACTTCGGTAAATTCCTGAGCCGGGACCTCCGCCCATATATGCAGCTACATTTCTATGACGCTGCCAAGTTGCCGCATAAAGCCGTTTTGGGTTACGCGGGTCAATTAATAAATCGGTAGCACCTGTCCATTTGTTTACGGAAAGGGTATTTTTCCAAGTTTTACCTCCGTCGGTAGTCATATAAAGCCCACGCTCTCCCCCACTCGACCACAATGCGCCTTGCACCGCAACCCAAACAATATCGGAGTTTTCAGGATGAACAATGATTTTTGAAATCCGCTCGGAATTTTTCAAACCCATGTTTTTCCATGTTTTTCCGGCATCTGTACTTAAATAAATACCATCGCCAAAACCAACATGGCGACCACCCACATTTTCGCCGGTACCTACCCAAATACGGTTTGTATTATTAGGGTCAATAGTAATGCAACCCGTAGAATAAACCGCTTGATTATCAAATAAGGCTTTCCAAGTAGTTCCTGAGTTCTCGGTTTTCCATACTCCACCGGAACCAACAGCCACATACCAAACATTTTCATTTTCAGGATTTATAGCAATATCGGCGATACGCCCCGACATAAAAGCGGGCCCTATACTGCGAAATTTTAATCCGGAAAAATCAACATCTTTAAAATTAATCTGTTTTTCTTGAGCATTTATTAAAAAAATACTTAAAAAAAACATTACCGTAAAAAATAATTTCTTTTTCATAAAAGTTTAGATTTAGTTAGAATTTGGTTTTAAAATTATAAAATAATTTTAAATACTTAACTTTCGCAAGCATGTAAATAATAATATAGCCACAGATGCACGAATAAAATAATTCAATTTTTTATTTCTATTTTCCTTTTTTAGATTTGGCGAAAAGAGAAAAATTTCAGTGCTAATAATTATAGTATCAACTAAATCCTCAGTAATTCGTGCATCTGTGGCAAAAATATAAACTTGGGAAAGTTGAGTTAAATATTATCAGATAAGTTATAAACAAAAAACATCCGGAGCAGGTAATGATAAGATTTTTACTATCGGGTAATTCATACGGTACAATTATGTTTTACCTTGAATGTAACTAAAATGGGTAAATTAGACGATTAATTTGCAATAAAGCCAACAATTAACTATATTTGCATAATACTACGTTTTTCGTAGAATTATGCATCTCGTTATGAAAAAAGAAAGATATTTTAACTTCAATAACTATCTGCAAAAAGTCCGTTCAAAAGGCAGATATTCAATCACATTATCTGAGTTACAAGAAAACACCAATTTATCATATAAAGCAATACAGCAAACCATATTTCGTGCAAAAACAAATAAGAAAATTGCACAAATACGACAAGGGTTTTATGTAATAATACCGCCTGAATATTCCAACTTAGGAATATTGCCTGTGTATTTATACATTGATGATTTAATGCAATTTATAAAACGAGATTATTATCTTGGGTTATTTTCAGCTGCAAGCATACACGGAGCAAGCCATCAGCAAACTATGAACACCCAAGTAATAATTGAGTACCCTGCGTTGAGAAAGATTAAAAACGACAAACTTGAAATCATTTTTTTTACAAAGAATAAATGGGCTAAAAATAATCTAATTGAAAAAAAAACAGATGCAGGTTATATTAAGGTTTCTTCCCCCGAATTAACAGTGCTTGACTTAATCTATTACCACAAAAGAATTGGCGGGATAAACAGGGCATTGTCAATTATTGAAGAACTTTCAGAAGAAATCAACCCGCAAAAACTTTATGAAACAGCACAAGTATTTAAAAGCAATACTACAATACAGCGTTTAGGCTTTATTTTTGATGAAATTTTCAATGAAACGACGCTTGCAAATTCACTATACAAATCAATAGAAAATAAAAAAACAAATAGGACATTACTTTCGTCATTAAGCCGGAATAAGGGTAAGATTAATAAAAAATGGAAGGTAGTTATTAACATTGATATAGATTATTAATGATACCCAAAAGATATATAGAAGAATGGAAAGAGTTTGCCCCTTGGCATACCGATGCACAAATTGAGCAAGATTTAATAATTGAAAGGGTATTGGTTGCAATTTTTTCAAATGACTTTTTAAGAGAAAATTTAGCTTTCAGGGGAGGTACAGCTTTACACAAAATATATCTTAAACCTCAAGCAAGATATTCAGAAGACATTGATTTAGTACAAATTAATAAAGGTCCAATTGGAGATATTTTAGATAAACTGAAAGATGTTATTGATTTTTTTGAGATAAAACCCAAAGTTAAAATCAAAGCGAACAACAATAATATAATTTTCCGGTTTCACTCTGAAATTCAGCCTATAATATCAATGAGACTAAAAATAGAAATTAATTGCAGGGAGCATTTTAGTTTTCTCGGTTTTAAAGATATTAAGTTGAATATTGATAACGGTTGGTTTACAGGAAAATGCATTTTAAAAACCTATGAATTAGAAGAACTTCTTGCCACCAAATTACGAGCACTTTACCAACAAAAAAAAGGAAGGGATTTATTTGATTTATACTATGCAATAACAAATTCAGATATAAACTTATCAAAAATAATTTCGTGTTGGCATGGATATATGAACAAAGAAAAAAACAAATCACCAAGCAGTAAAGAATTTATCTTAAACATGGAAAAGAAAATGCAAGAAGCAGAATTTACAGGAGATATTTTTGGACTTTTAAGACCTGATATAAAATATGACAGCTCTATTGCTTACAAGCTGATAAAGACAAAATTATTAGAACAGATTTGATAATGATGAAAGAATAATACGCATAAGATAAGTCTGTATGTAATTTTGCGTTTTTCTATACGTGTTTGCTTCGTTCACTTCCATAGAAAAAAACAAAAAGCCTCCAGCCTGTTTTCATTATTTACTATATTTGGCAAAATATTGTTATGATTTATATAGAAGACAAAATAATTAAAAATAAAACTTTTCGTACCGAAGAAGTTACAGGTACTGAATTTGATAATTGCCAATTTTTTGAATGTAACTTTAACAACATTAATCTGTCATCAGTTATTTTTTCAGAATGTGTTTTTGAAAATTGTGATTTAAGTATGTCTAAATTAAATAATACCTCTTTTAAAGATGTTGAATTTAATAACTGTAAATTATTGGGTTTGAATTTTCAAGATTGTAATCATTTTATTTTGTCTTTCAAATTTACAAACTGTAGCATTGATTTATCCTCGTTTTATTCATTAAAAATAAAGCAAACACTTTTTAAAAATTGCAGTCTTAAAGAAGTGGATTTTATCGCTTGTGATTTAAGTTTTTCTGTATTTGATGATTGTGATTTAAGCGGGGCTGTATTTGAAAACACAATACTTGAAAGCACTGATTTTCGTTCTGCATCTAATTTTATAATAGATCCGGATATAAATAAGCTGAAAAAAACAAAATTTTCACGGAATAATTTAGCCGGTTTGCTTACCAAATATAATATAATTATTGAATAATATTAGGGAAAAGCTTACATCAAGTGTATATATTAAAAAGAAAATCAAATTTATGTTTATAAAATCAATAGCTTTCATTGTATTATTTAGTGTATTAAATACCGCAAGTCTATTTGCTCAAAATAATAATAAACCTTATAAGGCAGGTGAAAAACTACGCTACGAAATGTCCTACGGGTGGATTACCGGTGGAGAAGCTACCGTGAGTTTAGAAAAAGTAAATTTTTACGGAAAACCGGTTTATCATGTAAAAGCCATTGGCAAAACCATTGGTATGGCACATGTAATTTATCATGTTTACGACCGATATGAATCGTGGTTTGATATAAGTACGGGTTTACCCTATAAATCATTGATGGATTTAACCGAAGGTGATTGGAAAAAATTTAATATCGTTTACTTTAATCAAGACGCACATAGCTTAAAAAGTAAACTTAGTGGTGAAAAAAAAATAGATAAAAATATTTTTGATGTAGTTTCGGCATTTTATTATGTTCGAGAAAGCATTCACGGACTTAAACCCGGACAAGTCTTTGAAATATATACTTATTTTCATGATAAACCTTGGAACATGATTATCAGATACAAAGGAATTGAAACTATTAAAACAGATTTAGGAAAAATTGAATGCATGAAATTTAAGCCGGTTGTTGAAAAAGGAACATTTAAAGACGAAGAAGCACTGGATATATGGATATCAAATGATAAGAATAAAATTCCCGTAAGGATAAAAATGAAACTTTTTGTAGGCTCGTTTAAAACGGATTTAGTAGAATATAAAGGCTTAAAATATCCTTTAGAATTTTCTGAATAAACAGAATTTTTTAGTATAATGTATGACAACTATTAAAAATCTTTAACTATCTTTGATTTCCGAATTCAAAAATATAGATGCGCATATTATCATCATATCATTTTACACTTCGTGTTTTTTTATTGGTGAGTTTTTTTTTAGTTGATGCCAAAATAAATGCACAAAGATATCCTTTCCGGCATTATGATGCGGATAACGGACTTCCCAGCTCTGATATTTTCCATGTTATACAGGATTCAAAAGGTTATATTTGGGTAGCTACGGATAATGGTGTGAGCCGCTTTAACGGATATGAATTTGTTAATTACGGAATTGAAGATGGTCTCCCGCAAAATACCGTTCTGGAAATTTTTGAAGACAGCAAAAACCGGATTTGGTTTGTGAGCATAAGATCTTCACTATCGTATTATGAAAACGGGAAAATATACCCTTATAAATTCAACTCCTTACTTG
>JALSLF010000398.1 GCA_026988445.1 Bacteroidales bacterium | reverse complement strand
GGTGTATATCCGTAAACTACTATTTTATTTTCCGGTAAAATATTTTTAAAGCGAACAATTTCAATCCAATCCATATAGTTTGTCCATTTTATGGGTAAAGATTTTGCAGATTTAATATGTCCGCCACATGTTTCTCCCTGTAATTTCCAGCCGTTGTATGCATCTACAGGACGCGTATCAATAATTTTTACATGGGGTTTATCAAGCAAGTTAAATAGTTCACTGCTTGTAAGTTCATTGTATGTATGCATATTTTATATTTTGATAATCCCTGTTAAGGGTTTAGGGTCATTAAGCATTTTGTAGGCAAAAATATATGATTTGTGTGGCGACAAATGTCTCTTAAATGACAAAAAGTAATTTAGATTGAACTTAAATATAAAATTACAAATAATTTTTTACTTTAATAATCAAATATTTAGAAAAAAAAATTTTATTCGTACATTTGAGAATATTAATCATTTAAAATTTTATTAAAGCTATGAAAAAATTAAGTTTATTTGCAATTATTGCATTATTTGGAATCACAATTTTTAGTTCATGCGGCAGCGAAGATTTAAAACTGGATAAAAAAGTTTATGCTCCGGGTGAAACCATTAAAGTAAGTTTTAAAGCCTCTCCTAAATGGGAAGAAAATGCTTGGATAGGTATTATTCCATCAAATGTAGCGCATGGTAAAGAAGCCGAAAACGACTCTTACGATATTGCATATCAATATATTAAAGGAGCCGAAAGCGGAACATTTGAATTTACCGCCCCTAATGAGCCCGGTAAATATGATATAAGAATGAATGATACGGATGATGCAACTAAAGGAGTTGAAATTGCCTCAGTAACGTTTGAAGTCAAATAATATAGATTTAAGCTAAATTGAGCGATTATCTACTTTAATAAGCGCTCAATTTAGGTATAATTTTCTGTTTTTTTAATACTAAACAGGCTGAAAGCCAAATTTATCCTAACCCAAGGGAACGCCTTGGGATAAATCAAATACTATATAAAAGCACCCTGAAAGGGTAAATTAAATTACACTTACAGTGCGAATACTAATTTTATTTTCGTACTGGACCCAAGGTGCTGCCCTTGGGCTAAATTAACTAAGGCTTTCAGCCTTAAAAATCATTTTTTCGCTTAATGATACTAAATATATCATTAATTTGTTTCAATACAGAACATTACTAATTATCCTTAATTAAACGAGCTTGAATTGTTTATGCTTAAAACTTTTCCATGCACCGGCAGATTGTTGATGGTAAATTAAAAAGTACGTAAATCGGTGTTCCGTATTCGTAAACCAGATGAATATCAAATAACTTGTCCGACTACCGGCGGATTGTTTATTGAATATTTTTTTTATTTCCCACTAAATCTGCAGTAGTACCAACATTGATTTATGTTCAAAACAAACAATAACTACCGGCAAATTATTGCTGATATACTAAATTACTCAATAATCAGACAGTATAGGATAAAAACACACAAATGTAACACACTGTAAATAAACTAAATATCAAAAAATATTTATATTTTTAGTACTATGTGTTGCATAGTACTAAAAAATGTCATATATTTGTACCATATAATAATATGCATAACAAGGTACTTTAAAATTTACAAAAATGAAATTAACGGAAAACATAAATCTGGCGAACAGGATATTCACTATTGACCAAGATGCCTTATTGAAATTGGAAGAATATCTGAAATCAGTAGAACGGTACTTTAAAGGAAAAGAAGAGGAAAAAGAAATTGTTACGGATATTGAAAGCCGTATTGCCGAACTTTTTGAAACCATGCTGAATAAAAAAAAGGAGGTAATCAGCATGGAAGATGTGAATAAAATAATCGAAATAATCGGTTTACCGGAAATTTTTATGGAAGATGTAGAAAAGGAGGAAAAAATGAAAGATAAAACGAATTTTAATTTTCAAAACAAAACAAAAAAACTGTATCGCGACCCGGACAATAGTATTATTAGTGGCGTATGCGGCGGTTTAGGAACCTATTTTAATGTGGATCCCGTACTTTTCAGGGTATTGTTTATTCTGGCAGTAATATTTACGGGAATAGGCTTATTGCCCTATATTATTCTTTGGATTGTAATTCCGCAAGCAAAAACATTGGAACAAAAAATGGAAATGAAAGGATTTTAGAAGATGTGGGAATGAGCGCAGAACTTAGGTGTCAATAAAAATTTATGAAATTAAAAACATTTTAAGGATGAAAATAGAAAATGCAAAAGCACAAATGCGAAAAGGAGTGCTGGAGTATTGTATCTTATCAATACTTTCGCAAAAAGATTCGTATGCATCGGACATAATTAAACGCTTGAAAGAAGCAAAATTAATTGTTGTAGAGGGAACACTGTACCCCTTACTTACCCGTCAAAAAAATGCAGGACTTTTAAGCTACCGATGGGAAGAATCGACACAAGGTCCTCCACGAAAATATTACAAACTTACCCAAGAGGGTGAAAAATTTTTAAATGAGCTGGATAAATCATGGACCGAACTGGTAGAAGCAGTAGATATGGTAAAAAATCTTCCTCGAGAAAGTGAAGAAAATTAGGATAATTGAATATTAAACCAACATTTTTAATCAGCAAAAATGAAGAAAACAGTTAGAATAAATATAAACGGCTTAATTTTTAATCTGGATGAAGATGCTTACCAAAGATTAAGCAAATATCTTGATGCAATACGCCGTATGTTCCGAAATCCGAACGAAGCAAACGAAGTGGTTTCTGACGTAGAATCAAGAATTGCCGAATTGTTTCAACAAAGAGTAAGCAGCCGTAAAGAAGTTATTAACCTATCGGATATAGAAGCAATTATTGAAATCATGGGAAAACCCGATGATTTCAGCGAATATATTGATGACGATACCGAACAAAGTTCAAACACGGAAAATACACATAATTATTCGTTTAAATCAGCTCGAAGATTTTATCGTGATCCGGACAAAAAAGTGCTTAGCGGGGTAGCTGCCGGATTGGGTGCATATTTTGGCATTGACCCGGTAGTTGTAAGGGTAGTGTTTATTATAATTACCATGATGTACGGTGCCAGCATGTTTATATACATCTTATTGTGGATAATAATTCCCGAAGCAAAAACCACTACGCAAAAATTAGAAATGCGCGGCGAACCCGTAAATCTGGGAAATATAGAAAAAACAATAAAAGATAAGTACGACGATGTAAAAGAAGGTTTCAGTAAATGGCAAAACACTGAAAGCTACGAAAGATTTCGTAATAATATAGGCGAAATACTCAAATTTGCCGGAAAAATCGGACTCATCGCTTTAAAAGTATTCCTTGTTGTTTTTTCGGTATGGTTATTTATTTCAGGTATAGGGATAATTAGTTCATTTACCGGTATTTGGTTTTTTAACGATACATTTTTATCCCCGCTTTCTTGGAATAATATGAATTTCTCGGTTCGTGAATTTATCGGCTTATTTGCAGACCCTTTTGTGAGTATAACGGGAATGATTGCTTTATACTTATTCATAATTATTCCGATACTGGCTTTATTATTTGTAAGCCTGAAACTTTTATTCCGATTTAAAGCACACAGCAGAACAGCCGCCATAATAGCCACAGCTGTATGGTTTGTAAGTTTAATGATAATTATTGGCGCCGGCACACGCACTGCTTTCAACTATCGTTCTACCGCCGAAAAAAAGAAAGTTTACGAACTCTATGGTAATTACGATACTTTATATGTTCATTTGGCGCAAGCTAAATTATCACCAAGAAATAAAGAAATTTTTAACCGTGTGATTGTTGATTTTGAAAACAATTTGGATTTAACAGGAAAAATATATTTACATTTTATTCCGGCTAATCGAAAAAATTATGAATTATCCATAACAAAAAGAGCGCACGGAATAAATGATAATGATGCTTTGAAATATGCTAAAAACTTAGAATATGATTGGCAACAAGATGATTCTTTACTTTTTCTAAACCGGTATTTCGACATCAAAGGAAAAAAGAAAGTTCGAGACCAGGAAGTATCTGTTGATTTGAAAATTCCCGTAGGGAAAATTGTATATATCGGCAAAGGTTTTGACAATATAAGTGCTGAAATAGATTGGAGCGAAGACAATCAATTTTACAGAATGACCGAAGACGGTTTAAAAGCTCTGAACGAAACAATACCGGACGTAGAACTCAAAACAGGAACAATAATCAAAAAATCTACTAAGGAAGATGAAGAAATTAAAGAAATGATGAAAGAATTGGATACATTATAAATTAAATAAGTTGTTGAATTGCTAAATTGTTTAATGGTTAAATTGTTAAAGTTTAGCTAAGTAGCGGCGGATTATTGATTGTTTAAAAAATCGGAGTGCGACAAATTAAGAAAGTCGCACTCCAAGTATTTACTAAAATCATTAAATCCATTTTAAATAGCTGAAATCTTGCCGGTAAAGTAATTTCGGATGTTTAAGATATACGCGAATACCAAAATTAAAATTACCGGGCTTTGAAGGAATAAACCGTGCCGAATAATAGGCTTTCCCATTTTCATGTTTTTCCAATTTTAAAGGAATTATATCCAAAACCTTTAATTCATCATCGGTTTGCATGGTAATTACAATTTCAACCCCAACATCAATATTCAAACGATTATCATATCTTAAGATGACTTTACCATGGTATTTTTTTCCAATTTCAATACTGTCTTTAAGTGCTTCGGAAATCTGAACCTCTTCGGCATGAATTTGTTCCCAAAGCATAACGGCACGTTTTTTCCATGTAGCCAACTCTTTGGCTAATTGATAATCGTTTGCATTAATCTCGGTTTTACGCGCATACAGTTTTTTGTAAAAACGATGGATATAATCATCGAGCATTCGTTTCATTGTAAATTCAGGAGCAATTTCTTTTATATTTTTTCGTATCATTTGCACCCAATCCTCAGAATAGCCATCTTTATTAAGACTATAATACATCGGGATTATTTCATTTTCGAGCAAATTATAGATGGTTTCCACATCTAATTGGTCTTGAAATTCCTGATTATCATAGGTTCGTTTTTCGGGCAATGCCCAACCGGCACCTTCGCGATAACCTTCTACCCACCAGCCATCTAACACGCTGAAATTCAGAACTCCGTTCATTACGGCTTTCATGCCGCTGGTACCTGAAGCTTCGAGCGGACGCGTTGGAGTATTGAGCCAAATATCAACACCTTGTACCAATTTTTTGGCAACTTCTATATCATAATTTTCCAGAAAAATAATTCGTCCTACAAAATCAGGTTGTTTTGATAAAGTAACAATTTCTTTAATAATGGCTTGTCCTCCCCCATCGTTCGGATGCGCTTTTCCGGCAAATATAAAACGCACGGGCTGATCGGTTTTATTTAATAATTTTTTTAGCCGTTCCACATCTTTTAAGAGCAAATTACCGCGTTTATAAGTTGCAAAACGCCGGGCAAATCCAATGGTTAAGTATTTATCGTTCAAATGCTCACGAACCGTAGCAACATATTTAGGATTTTCGAACAATCGGGTACCTTTTTCGTCTAAATAGCTTTTGATGTAATCAAACAATGCCTTTTTTTCGGATTTTCGGTATTCCCAAATTTGTTTATCGGAAAGCTCATCTAATTTTTCCCATAAAGCCGGATTTGATTGCTCCTCAATAAATTTATCTTTAAACAGCTTTTTGTACATGTTCAGCCAGTTTTCCGATGCCCAAGATGGCAAATGCACCCCGTTGGTAACATAACCGATATGTGATTCTTCGGGGAAATAGCCCTCCCAAAGTTTATTGAACATTTTTTTGGTAACCTCACCGTGTAAACGGCTTACCCCATTAATTTCTTGCGATAGATGACTTGCCAAAAAACTCATTGAAAACTTTTCGGATTGGTTTCCTGCGCGCGCACGTCCTAAATCCATAAAATTTTCCCAAGTAGTTTTTAACCTTTCGGGATAATGCCCCAAATAGGGTAAAAGTTCATCTTCGGAGAAAGTATCGTGCCCCGCAGGAACCGGTGTATGTGTAGTAAACAAACTGGATGCTTTTACAATTTCCAAAGATTCGGCAAATCCAAGCATCTCTTTATTTATCAACTGGTTAATGCGTTCAATTCCTGCAAAAGCGGCGTGTCCTTCGTTAAGGTGATAAACATCTTTTTGAATGTTCATCTTAGATAGTGCACGAATACCTCCTACTCCAAGTATCAGCTCTTGTTTTAAACGATATTCATTATCCCTTCCATACAAATGCCATGTTAATTCACGGTCTTCTTGTTGATTTTCGGGAAGATCGGTATCTAACAAAAATAATTGCACTTTACCGACTTGAGCCAGCCAAATTTGAATTTTTACCACACGCCCGGGCAAAGCTAATTCAACAAAAACAGGGTTTCCTTCACTGTCTTGAATACGTTTTAAAGGCATTTGTGCAAAATTTTGCTCTTTATAGCTTACTTGTTGCTCCCCGTTCATGGATAAAACCTGACGAAAATATCCGTATTTATACAACAAGCCTACCGCTACCATATCAATATTTGAATCGGAAGCTTGCTTTAAATAATCGCCTGCAAGGATACCCAAGCCACCCGAATATATTTTCAGCACATTGGAAATACCGTATTCCATACTGAAATAGGCAATTGATGGTAAATTTTTATCGTACGGACGATTTAAGTAGGCATCAAAATCAGTAATTACTTTTTTGTACAAATTGTTAAAATACTCATCGTTAATTAATTCTTTAAAACGGTCGTAGGATATACAATGTAAAAGTGCAATCGGATTTTTTTCGAGTTCATTCCAACGCTTTGGATTAATATAACTGAAAAGATGCTGCGCATCAAAATTCCAAGACCACCAAAGGTTATTAGCCAATTCTTCAAGACGGGAAAAATTATCGGGTACTTTTGAACTTACTTGAATATGCCGCCAAACCGGTTTATTACTTTTATGCGTAACTATAGATGTAAGTTTTGTTTCTTGCGGAATAATATCTTTGCTACGCAATGCACTTTTTTTTAGTGCAATATCATAAGCATCAAAATAATAACGTATTAAATTTTTCCAAAGTGCAATGCGCGAAACTTCAAAAGCATTTTTACGGGCATCCGCAAAGAAATTATCGTCCTTTTGGCTGCAAAGAGCAATTGTTTCGGCAATTTTATCAACTACATATTGATAATTATCATCGGTACGTTCTATTACTTTAAGACATTCGCTCAAGGGAATTTTTTCGTTTAAAATCCAACGTCCAAAGCCCGATAATGTAGTCGTTACCGTGGGTATATGAAAAGCCAAACTTTCAAGCGGTGTATATCCCCAAGGTTCGTAATATGAAGGAAAAACACTTAAATCAAAGCCAATAAGTAAATCCCAATAATTGAGATTAAAAATACCATCGTTCCCGTTTAAATAAACCGGAGCAAAAATGACTTTTATTTTTTGGTCTTCGGAATTTTGCAAACTATTTTCAGCAATTTTATTTAAAACGGGGTCGTACTCGGCATCGTGCAAATAATGAGTAAGTACTCGATTATCGGTATCGCTTAAAAGCGTATTGTTGTTTAAACTTTCTTGCAAATCTTTACGTGCTCCGTAATTATTTGCCGGAACTAAAACAAAAGCAACTGTAGTTTGCGCATTCAAATTATCTTTTTGAACTTTAGCTAATGCATCAATAAAAACATCAATCCCCTTATTTGAAAATTCATAGCGGCCACTTGTTGCAACAAATTTAATTTTTTCAGGCAATTTATATCCGAGTAACGTTTCGGCGACTTTACGTAATTTTTCACGGGCTGCTGCACGTTTATTTTCAAAATCGCTGCCTGTGGGTACAAAATCGTCTTCAAAGCCGTTTGGCGTAACAATATCTACTTCCTTTTCATGAAATTGTTTACATTCTTCGGCAGTAATTTCGCTAACGGTAGTAAAAACATCTGCTTGTTGTGCCGATATTTTTTCTAAGGATTGTTTAGAAACAATATTAAATTCACGTGCCTTAGCATCTCCGCTATAGGTATGCAACTTACTGTACAAAGGCTGACCGTTTCCGGCAATGGAGCGTCCTACAGTGGTTGCATGTGTAGTAAAAGCAGTGGCAATAGCCGGAGCTTTATCTTTCAGATAAAGAATGCCCGTACCGGTCATCCACTCATGAAAATGAGCAACAACATTATCCTGTTTACTTAAATAAAAATTATAATAACTTTCTACTACTTTTGCGGCGGCATATCCAAAAACAGCGGGTTCAATATAGTCCCATTGCCCTGAAAGAGAATCTAAACGGTAAAGTTCCCAAAAATGCTTAAAAATATCATTTTTTTGCGCAATAAAAGGGCTAAAATCAATTAATACAACAATGGGCTTGCCTACAATTTTCCAACGCCCGATTTTTATTTTTAAACCCTCCTTTTCAGCAGCTTTTCTCCATTCGGGAAAAAGATTATTATCCGCTTGAAATTCCGGATTAGTATGTTCATCACGATGCAAATCGGGACCAATCATAATCAGTCCGTCTTTTACTTGTTTTTGCAGGCTGATTGCTTTTGTGGATACCACGGTATGAATACCCCCTACTTTGTTGCAAACTTCCCAGCTTGTTTCAAAAATGTAATTTAATTTTGACATAATAATATTTAGTTATTTGCGATTTTAACAATTATCTACTTCAAGAATTGCTCAAATTAGGATAGATTAAGTCCTTTATGAACCATTTGAGCCAATTATGAGCCAATTAAAACATAAACAGTTCCTACTCCAACTTCTCCATGCCTTTTCAGTAATTTATATTTATCCACTAACTCTGTTAAATCTCTTGTCGCAGTAGCTTTAGATATTGAATTAAGTTTTTGATATTCACTATTTGAAATTTTCAGGTTTTCTTTTAAATACTCAACTGCTGAAATTTGCCTGTTATTAAGACCTAATTCTATAAGTTTTGATTTATCCAATTGATTTTTAAATAATGTAACTTGTATTCCACCAAAAGCATTTTCAATAAGAGGTTCAGGTAATCCAGCTTTTATACATTCATTGATTATTTTAACAGTTCCTCGTCCCCAAGCCTCAATTAACCCGCCCTTGAAAAATGCACTGGCTACAATTGGATTATGTGGACGGGAAGAATGCTGTCTTTTTAAGTCTTCAATGGTCAAATCGTCAGGAAGAACTCCTTCATTCCAAACAATAATCTTATCATCATAGACACTTATTTGAATAGGTGCTCCCATATAATCACGATGAACTATTGCATTTATAATCGTCTCGCGAATTGCTTTATATGGATATTCCCATTTTTCTACACGATGTAACCCTTCGTACGAAATTTTGGCTATTAAAAACTTTTTATCAAGAATATCAAGAGTTTTATCCGCTAATTCAAAAATATTTCCTTCAATAATTTCTTGAAATAGAAGTTCATCTGATGTTTTGCCAAATCTTCCAATTTTCACGAATGCATTAATGTAAAACCTGTTAGGCTTTTTTCCAAACAGCAATACAGCAGCTCTTTTTAAGTGATTATTTTCTACAAGTAATAAATTATCAAGTATGACTTTTGTGTTTTCCTCATTTTTAATGTATGGCATTCTTTTATTATTGAAGGCACTTTCTTTAAAGGTTTCTATTGCTTTTATATCAATATCTTCTAATTTAGCTTTGGGTTCAATTATATCATCCCAAGTTTTACCCGCTTTTTTGAGTAAAAAATCATTTAAAACGTTTCCTTTTAATTCTTGTTTTGTACTGCCGCTACGATAATAGTATTTTCCATGATAGGAAATTGGCACTTCATAAGGTTTAACAATTATTTCAATGTACTGCTTTTCATTTTCACTGTGCAAAACTACATCACATAAAATTCCAAGATGGTTTTGAATTTTGTTAGGTATGTCTTCAAGAAGTTTTTTTGAGTCGGATAATCCAATAATTTCACCTTTATCATTCTTTCCAATGTATATTTTTCCTCCACTTGCATTTGCAAATCCACAAATCCATTTCAAATAATCATCTTTCCAAATTTCTTTCCACTCAACATTCTGACTTTCTTGCATCTATTTTTTAATACAAAATTATTCTTTTTATGTTATTTCCAAGAATTATTTCCTTGAATTTTATCTTAGCTATTGTTTATGTTAATAAATAAACAAATAGACCAAAAAAAAAGGCATTTCATCAATAAAATACAAAAAAATTTATTGAACACAGGCTTTTAATTATATTTGGTCAATACATAAACAAGCAAAACTCGCCAACAATCATGAAAGAAAAAATAAAATGGATTACATATAAAGGAAAAGAAATACTTTATTGTGATTTCAGGGAATTAAATGAGGATGAGTTAATAAATCACATGAAGTATTCTGATGAATTGCTTATTTCATCGGGAAAAACAGAAATATTAAAAATTAATGATGTGCGCGGTTTATTTGCCATGATTTCTATCTTACCGGAAATTCAAAAATCGGCTGAACGACAAAAAAAATATCTTAAAAAAAGTGCTTATGTGGGTACCAACGGCGTTAAAAAACTGTTGGATGCTTTAAACCGTTTATCAAAAAGCAAATCTAAACCATTTGATACGCTTGAAAAGGCTATGGACCGGATTGTTAAATAACTCTTTCAGGGCATTTTCCTAAATTTCAGCACTTTGCATACCGGAAATTTGCTATAAATAATGGTTTTTTCCAAAATAAAATCTAAGGCTAAAGCCTTTCTTTCAAGGTTTTAATTTGTACCGTAGGGTAAACCCTACGGCTATTAAAAAAAATGAATAAATTATTTGAAAATTTGAAAATCTGTGGCAATATATAAATCACTTTTAAAAGCGATTGCCTGACAAATTTCTTGCTTTATTTTTCCTCTACTGTAAACAACTTATCTTTATCGGTTTTTTGAACGCTTAAATTGTTTTTTAATTTTTTAGAAATCACACTGTAAGGAGCTGTAATAACTTCGGCACTATCTTTTAAGCCTGATAATATTTCAATATAATTATCGTCCTGAATACCGGTTTTTACCACTCTTAGAAGTGCCTTACCATCAAGATATTCAAAAACTACGATTAAAGGCTCTTTATTTTTCTTATTATCGTCTTGTTTTTTATCTTCATCCTCAAAGTTATCCACTTTTTCTAAAGTTCCGGCAGCAATACTTTTTACTACACCGGTTGAATCTTTCCTTGTAGTAACTGCTTGAATGGGAACACTAAGAACATTATACTTTGTATTTGTTTGAATATCGGCTGTTGCAGACATTCCCGGTCGAAACGGATAGAAGTTTTTACTCCCTTCGGGAATGAGATGCGCATAAGAATGTTTCAACATCAGAATTTTTACTTCAAAATTAGTTACCTGATCGGTTCCGGCACCGGTTACTGATGCAGAATTAGCTATTTCAGTAACCACTCCTTTAAATTTTTCGCCCAAATAAGCATCTACTTCAATAAGCGCAGTATCACCTATTTTTACACGTACAATATCGTTCTCGTTTACATCTACTTTAACTTCCATTAAATCTAAATTGGCAATACGCAAAAGCTCGGTACCCGCCATTTGTATAGTACCAACCACGCGCTCGCCAACTTCAACATTAAGTTTTGAAACCGTTCCCGACATGGGCGCATAAATAATAGTTTTTGCAAGATTTTCACGTGCCTCACGTAACGAAGCTGCTGTACTCATCACATTATAGCGGGCAGCATTAACACTTTCGCGGGCAGCGTCTACATCTGCTTTTGCCACTTGATAATTGGATTGCGCCGTTTCGTATTCGGCATCGGAAATAGCTTTATCTTTCCAAAGTTTTTCGTTTCTTTTAAATGAGAGTTCGGCAGTAGTAAATTGTGCCTCTGCTTGTGCCAATCGTGCCTTAGCATTAGCCAAATTAGATTTTGCCGAATTTAAGCTTGCCTGAACCCGTGCAATGGTAGAAAGATAGATTTCAGGGTTTATTTTTACCAATAAATCTCCGGCTTTAACTTCTTGCCCTTCTTTTACATTCAGTAAAATAATTTCTCCGGAAACTTCAGGGCTGAGTTTAACTTCGGTTTCGGGCTGTATTTTACCGTTTGCGGTAATTATTTCAACAATGGTTCGCCTCTGAGCTATTTCGGTACTTACTTTAACAGCATCTTCTTTACCAAACCAGCCGGCTTTTTTACCAATAATTGCAAAAACAATTAAAACAACTGCAACAAT